>JAAZLF010000570.1 GCA_012799425.1 Actinomycetales bacterium
GAGGCGAAGGCCTGCTGGAGGGCGGTCTGGACGTTGTCGACGTCGTTGGTGGTGCGGGAGAGCAGGTCTCCGCGCTGGCGGGTGTCGAAGTAGGACAGCGGCAGGCGGTTGACCTTCGCCTCGATCTTCTCGCGCAACAGGTAGACGATCTTCATGACCACGTCGTTCAGGAGCCGGCCCTGGAGCCAGTCGAACAGCGCCGCGACCACGTACATGCCCAGCACGATCAGCAGCAGGCGCCCGAGCGCATCGAAGTCCACGCCCTGCCCGCTGAGGAAGCCGTCGAAGATGACGTCCATCGCATCGCCGAGGATGGCCGGTGCCCACACCGTGAGCACGGTCGAGATGATCCCGAAGACCAGCACCACGGTCAGGCCCAGCTTGTGGTCCCTGAAGGTGCCGGCCAGGCGCAGCGCCGAGGGCCAGAAGGCCTTGGCCTTGCGGGGCGCGCCCTCGCCCCACTCGCTGCTCATGGAGTCCTGCATCTCGAGAATCTCGGACTCGGTGAGCTCGGTGGGCTCGGTGCGCTCGGTGTTCTTCGCCGCGTTCTTCTTCGCCGCGTTCTTCTTCGCCGCATGCTTCGTCGCGGGAGCCTTCTTCGCGCTCATGCCGTCTCCTCCACGGTGATCTGGGAGTCGACGATCTCCCGGTAGGTCTGCGAGCTGTCGAGCAGCTCCTCGTGGGTGCCGCGGCCCACGATGCGGCCCTCCTCGAGCACCAGGATCTGGTCGGCTCCGGTGATGGTGGAGATGCGCTGGGCGACGATGATGGTGGTCGCGCCCTGCGTGTTCCGTGCGAGACCCTCGCGGACCTTCGCGTCGGTGGTGACGTCCAGCGCCGAGAAAGAGTCGTCGAAGACGTACACCTGCGGCGCGGCGACCAGGGTGCGGGCGATGCACAGGCGCTGGCGCTGACCGCCGGAGACGTTGGTGCCGCCCTGGGAGACGGTGGACTCGAGGCCGCTCGCGGCGCTCTCCCCCTCCCCGGTGGTGCGGCCCTGGACGAACTCGGTGCCCTGGGCGACGTCGAGCGCGTGCCACAGCTGCTCGTCGTCGGCCGTCGGATCCCCGAAGCGGAGGTTGTGGGCGATGGTGCCGGAGAACAGGTAGGGCTTCTGCGGCACCAGGCCCACCGCGGCGGAGATGCTCGCGCGGGAGAGGTCGGTGACCGGGACGCCGTCGAGCAGGACCTGGCCGCTGGTCGCGTCGTGCAGGCGCGGGATGAGGCTGACCAGGGTGGTCTTCCCGGCGCCGGTCGAGCCGATGATCGCGGTGGTCCTCCCCGCCTCGGCGGTGAAGGAGACGCCGTCCAGCACGGGCGAGTCGGCACCGGGGTAGGCGAAGGTGACGTCGCGGAACTCGACGCTCGCGCCGCCGCTCGCCGCGAGGGCGACGGGCTGGGCCGGTTCGGCGAGGGTGGGGACGGTCCGGAGCACCTCGCTGATGCGGCGCGCGCTGATGATCGCGCGCGGGAACATCATGAACATGAAGGTGCCCATCATGACCGCCATCAGGATCTGCAGCAGGTACTGCATGAACGCGGTCAGCGCGCCCACCTGCACCAGCTCCGCGTCCACGCGGTGGCCGCCGAACCAGAGCACTGCGGCGGTGGCCAGGTGCAGCACGATCGTGATCGCGGGGCCCATGATCACGAACAGACGGCCGATCCGCACCGAGGTGTCGGTGAGGGTGGCGTTGGCGGATTCGAAGCGCGCGGTCTCGTGCTGCTCGCGCACGAAGGCGCGCACCACGCGGATGCCCATGATCTGCTCACGCATCACGCCGTTGATCGAGTCGATGTTGTCCTGCATCCGCTGGAACAGCGGCATCAGCTCCCGCACCAGGAAGCCGACGATCACCATCAGCAGCGGCACCGACGCCCACACCAGCCAGGACAGTCCCGGATCCTCCTGGATCGCCATGATGATCCCGCCGATGGACATGATCGGCACCATGACCATGAAGTTCAGGCTCATCAGCACCAGCATCTGCACCTGCTGGACGTCGTTGGTGGCGCGGGTGATCAGCGTGGGCGCGCCGTAGCGGCTCATCTCCTCGCTCGAGAAGCGGTCCACGCGCGTGTAGATGGAGCAGCGGATGTCCCGGCCCATCCCCATCGCGACCCGCGCCCCGAACCAGACCGAGGCGACCGCGGTGAGCAGCTGCACCATGGCGACCACGAGCATCAGACCGCCGACGCGCCAGATGTAGTCGGTGTCGCCCGTGGCCACGCCGTTGTCGATGATGTCGGCGTTGAGGCTGGGCAGGTAGAGGGTCGCCAGCACGGTGGCGAGCTGGAGGACAGCCACGGCGCCCACATGCGGCAGGTACGGCCGCAGGTGGTGCCGGATCAGGGTCCAGAGCATGGGGGTCTCCCAAATAGGGGTGGCGGGCCGACGGGGGTGAGCGGCCGAGGTCTCGGTGAAGCGTAGGGCGGCGGGAGGACAGATCCTGTCCTCGAGCGCCTGGGGCGCGGGTGCCGGTGGGCGCGAGTGCCGGTGGATGAGGATCGGTACCAATCCTCACCTGCCACCGGGCCGCATCGCATCGTCTTTTGGTCGGATATTCCGTGCGCTGTGCCCGATTCCACGCCGGGCGGTGCCGCGCTCCCGGGACACGAGTGGCGGCGTTCAGGCAGTTGCGGATACGCAACTGTGCGAACGTCGCGGAGGGCTCCACCACCCCGGTGCCCCCCTCCACCGCGACGTCAGCCGGTGACCACCCGCGCCACGACCGGCAGCGTCACCGTCATCGCCAGCGCGTTCAGCACCATCGCGGCGCTCGACCAGCCGCCGGAGATCGTCGACTCGGACAGCACACGGGAGGTGCCGATGCCGTGCGAGGTCAGCCCGATCGCGAAGCCGCGCGCCCGTTCGTCCCGCACCCTGAACAGGGTCAGCAGCGCCGGGCCCACTGCGGCGCCGAGCACCCCGGAGATCAGGGTGAGCACCACGGCCATCGGCACGGACGCCTGGAGCGCCTCGGCGATGGTGAGGCCGACGGGCGAGGTGACCGAGCGCGGCAGTGCCGCGCGCAGCATGGCGTCGTCGGCCCCGAGCCCGACCATCGCGCCCACGGTCACCGCGATGCTCACGACTCCTCCGAGCACCAGCGTGAGCGTCACGGCGGGGGCTGCGGAGGCCAGTGCCCGGCCGTTGCGCAGCAGCGGCAGCGCGAGGGCGACCGTCGCGGGGCCCAGCAGCAGGGTCAGCACCGTCACCTGCTGCATGTACAGGGGGTACGGCATCCCGGTCAGCTGCAGCACCGCGGCCACACCGATCACGGTGACCAGCACCGGGGAGAGCAGGCCCGGCCGGCCCAGGCGGTGGTAGAGCCCGTAGGCGAGCAGGTAGATCCCGAGCGTGACGGCGAGGCCGAAGACCGGAAGCTCGTACAGGGCGCTCATGCCGGCTCCTCAGCGACGCCGTGCGCGGTGCCACGTCGACGGTCCTGACGTCGCAGCAGGGCCTGCAGCAGGGCGCCGCTGAGCAGCAGGGTCAGCACGAAGGACCCGCCCACGGCGAGCGGGATCGGCAGCGCGTTCTGGGCGAGCGCCTGCATCTCGAGCACGATCCCCACACCGGGCGGGACGAACAGCAGCTGCAGGTGGGCGAGCAGCGGCGTGGCGGCAGGCTCCGCGGCGCGGACCACGGGGCGGGTGGATCGCAGGATCCCGAGCAGCACGAGCAGCACCAGACCGATCACCACCCCGGGGACGGGCAGGCCGAGCACCGCCTCGACCGCGAGCCCCGCCATCTGTGCGAGCAGCAGGATCACCAGACCCAGCAGCACGGGCGGGAGGAGGGCGGCGCGGGACATGGGGCCATCGTGCCATCGCAGGGTCCGCGCGCGGCGGCGACGGGATACTGGTGGGATGCCCCTGGATCTCCCGCTGCACGGTGACCGCCTGGATCTGCGCCCCTTCACCGCCGCGGACCTCGAGGACATGCATCGCGTCTACGGCGATCCGGAGGTGATGCGGCATGTGGGCGAGGGCGGGGCCGTGACCCGCGAGGAGTCCGCGCGGATGCTGGCCGCGTACCGCCACCACCAGGCCGAGCACGGCTTCGCGTTCTGGGCGGTCATCGACCGGGGCACGGGCACGCTGATCGGCGATGCCGGGCTCGAGGTCACGCCGGGCGGCGTCGAGCTCGGGTACACCCTCGCCCGGGCGTGGTGGGGTCAGGGCCTGGCCACGGAGGCGGCGCGACTGTGTGTCGCGGCGGCGTTCGGTCCGCTGGGGCTGCCGCGTCTGCTCGCCGTCGCGGACCCCCACAACCCCGCCTCGGCGAGGGTGCTGGCGCGGCTCGGTTTCGTCGAGGAGGGTCGGGTCTCCGCGTACGGGCGACCGCACCGGCGATTCGTGCTCGAGCGGTGAGCCTCGGCCGTCCCGCGTGGTGACATGGGCGCGGCCCCAGCCCTCGCCGGAGCAGCGGCCGCCAAGGCGGAGCCGGAGCAGCGGCTGCCAGAACAGCGACTGCCGGAGTAGCGGCAGTCTGAGTGGCGGCAGTCTGAGTGGCGGCGCACGACCGTCGGGCACCCGAGCGAGTCGTGACTTCAGCACCTCTCGATGGGCCTCAGCTGTACCGAAGTCACGACTGGGCCGCCTTCACCGCACCGAAGTCACGGCTCGATGCCGGGCGACGGCGCAGAGGACGACGGAGGGCAGGGCAGCGGAGGGCAGGGGGACGGGGAGGCAGGGAAACGGCGGAGAGGACGACCGGGAGGCAGGGGGACGGGGAGGCAGGGCAACGGCGCAGAGGACGACGGTGGGGCGGGCAGGGCGACAGGGAGGACGGCGGGGCAGGGAGGGCGGCGGCGTTGAC
>JAAZLF010000571.1 GCA_012799425.1 Actinomycetales bacterium
AGGGCGAAGGCGGCGTGCTCGGCGCCGGTGGCGAGCGGCTCTGCCCAGCGCTGCCGCTGCTCCTCGGAGCCCAGCAGCATGATCGAGCGCAGCGCGAGGCCGCCCTGGACGCCGACCATCGTGCCCACGCTTCCATCGATGCGGGACAGCTCCATGTTCACCAGACCCGTGGCGAGCGGGGAGAGGGTGCGGTGGCCGGGCACGTCGAGGCCGTCGGTGAGCAGGTCGAGCTCACCGAGGCGGGCGATCAGCCAGGTCGGGTACTCGCCGCGGTCCCACCAGTCATTGATCTGCGGGAGCACCTCGGCGGCGAGCGAGCGGGCGTCGGCCCAGGCCTTGAGGTCCTCGCCGGCGACGTCCTGGAACAGGGAGTAGTGATCCGCGGCGATCGGCAGCAGCTCGCCTGCCGTGGCGGCGGAGGCGTCGGGGGCGGAGACCACGGCGCGATCGGTCACGACGGTCTCGCGGCGCTCCTGGCCGCCGGGATCGACGCTGCCGCCGAGGGAGATCTGCCCGGGGTCGTTGCTGATGGTCATCACTTGATCCTCTCGATGATCAGGGCCATGCCCTGGCCGCCGCCGACGCACAGGGTGGCGAGGCCATAGCGGCCGTCGCGCTCGCGCAGGCCGTTCAGCAGGGTGGTGGTCATGCGGGCGCCGGTGGAGCCCCAGGGGTGGCCGAGCGCGATCGCTCCGCCGTGGACGTTGAGCGTGTCGTGGTCGATGCCGAGGTCCTCCGCGGCAGGCAGCACCTGGGCGGCGAAGGCCTCGTTGAACTCGACCAGGTCGATGTCCTCGATGGTCATGTCGGCGAGGGCGAGCGCCCTGCGGGTCGCCTCGACGGGGCCGAGCCCCATGATCTCGGGGCTGAGGCCGGAGACGCCCGTGGCGACGACCCGTGCGAGCGGGGTGATGCCGAGCTCCTTCGCGTACTCCGCCTCCATGATCACGAGCGCTGCGGCGCCGTCGTTGAGAGGGCAGCAGTTGCCGGCGGTGACGGTGCCGTCCGGACGGAAGACGGGGTCGAGCCCTGCCGCGGCCTCAAGGGTCACGCCGGGGCGCGGGGAGTCGTCGGCGCTGACCACGGTCCCGTCGGGGAGGGTGACGGGGGTGATGTCGCGGTCGAAGAAGCCGGAGGCTATCGCGGCCTCGGCGCGGTGCTGGGAGCGGACGGCGTACTCGTCCTGGGCCTGCCGGGTGACGCCGCGCAGCTCGGCCACGTTCTCGGCGGTCTGGCCCATGGCGATGTAGGCGTCGGGCAGCTCGCCGTCCTCGCGCGGGTCGTGCCAGGGGGCGGGGATCTCGCGGGTGGCGCGCTTCTCGGTGCGCTCCCAGGCGGTCTGGAAGAGCGGGTCGCGGGCGTCCTCCTCCATGAGCTTGCCGCTGCTCATCGAGATGGACTCGACGCCGGCGGAGATCACGGCGCGGGCCTCGCCGGAGGCGATCGCATGGAAGGCGCTGCGGGTGGTCTCGACCGAGGAGGCGCAGAAGCGGGTGACGGTCGCGCCGGGCACGGTGTCCAGGCCGAGCCGCACTGCGACGGTGCGGGCGAGGTTCCCGCCCTGGTGGCCTTCCGGGATCGCGCAGCCGAGCTGGAGGTCATCGATCGTGGTGGGGTCGAGCTCGGGCACCTGGTCCAGGGCCGCGCGGATCATCTGGCCCGCGAGGTCGTCCGGCCGGACGTCCTTGAGGGAACCCTTGCGGGCACGTCCGATCGGCGAGCGGGCGGCGGCGACGATGACGGCTTCGGGCACGTGATCCTCCTGGGACGACGATGTCTGCGGGGCGCGCGGTCCCGTCGGAGGCACCGCACGTTAGTGATACTACGGGTTGCAGGTAATCCTGGGAAGTCGGACCCGCGGAGCCCCGCACTGCGCGCAGAGTCCACCTGCGGGATGACACGCTCGCGCTCCGCGTCTGACGCGCCGCTCCTCCCCCACGGCGGAGTCTGGACTCATGAGAAACGCGACCATCGCCACCAGCCGCACTCGAGCGACCACCGATCAGCTCATCGACTACCGCC
>JAAZLF010000572.1 GCA_012799425.1 Actinomycetales bacterium
GGGGGCCGACGGTGGCGACGTCCCGGCGCCGACGCTCCCGCTGCTGCGCCGCGGCACCGACACCGCGCTCGCCTCGGGCGCCTACGGGGACGCGGTCGCCGAGGCGCGTGGCGAGGTGATCGTGGTGCATCTGCGCCGCGCGAGCGTGGGCTTGGCGCTGACCCCGGAGAACACCCACCCCTTCGTCGAGGGACCGGTGACCTTCAGCCACAACGGTCAGTTCGACCTCTCCGACGAGCTGCGGGAGCGGATCCTCGCCCGTGGCGGGCGAGCCCCGCTCGGCACCACGGACTCCGAGCTGTTCCTCTCGCTGATCACTGCCTGGGCCGACGAGCTGCCGCCGCGCGACGGCCCGCTGGACTGGGCGCTCGCGGTCCAGCACGCCGCCGCCGAGCTCACCGCGCTGTCCCTGGAGCTCTTCGGCCGTCCGCCGGAGTCGCTGAACTGCCTGCTCAGCATGCCCGGCACGCTCGTCGCCTTCGCCCAGCACGATCCGCCCCAGGCCCCGGACGATCAGCCGGCGGAGGTGTACGACCTGCGCTGGCGCGCCGACCACGACCGGGTGCTCGTCTCCTCGACCGGCTACCCGCAGGCGGGCTTCGCGACCCTCGACCAGGGCGCGGCGCTGACCGTGCACCGCGGCACGCTGCGGGTGCAGGAACATCCTCCGCTGCCCGCGGCGATCTGAGGGTCAGGACACCGCGGAGAACGGACGACATCGGTGGAGCATGCCGACAGGAGCGAGCGGAGTCGCGACGGACCAGACTGCTGACCGCGATATTTGGGACGAGTGTCCAGCGCCGCTACTCTGGAGCGATGACCGCGCTGCGCCGCCGCACTCTGCTCGCCGTCCTCCTCGCCGGAGGCACAATGACCGCCTGCACGGAGCAGGACGACTCCGCGACGGACGGCACCGGTGGGGCGAGCGACGGCGGCGGCGAGGCGGCCGACCCGGGCGCCGTCGTCGCCGAGAGTTCGTTCTTCCTGCGGCACACCGAGGTCGCCGTCCGTCTCCACCCCATCGTGCGCAGCGGTGAGCACCTGGTGCTCACCGTCGACCTGACAGCCGAGGGCGACGCCGCCGAGTTCGAGGATCAGTACGTCGTCGGTGGGACCCTCACGGGGGAGGCGACCTCTGCCTGGTCCGACGGCTGGGGTTCTGCGAGCGGAGGGGACACGAGGGACTTCCTCGGCGTGCGCCTGGTGGATCTCGCCGGGGATCAGGTCGCCTCTACGGCCGTGGACGCCGAGGGGGAGACGGTCGGTGTCCGGGCCGACAACGGAGAGACCGCCGACTCCGGCACGCAGGCCCTCGCCGGCACCGTGCAGATCGCCTTCGCGGATCCCGGCACGGACGCCCTCGCCGTCTACCTCCCGAAGCTCCCTCTGGTCATCGACGTGCCCGTCATCGAGGCCGACGTGCCCGCCGTCGAGGGCGCCGAGGAGCAGCTGGACCTCTCCGCGATCGAGGAGGCGCCGCTCGAGCCGATGCTCCTGATGTCCCAGGACCTCGCCGAGCCGCTCCGGGAGACGCGGGAGCTGGGGGCCACGACCGTCGCGATCAGCTCCGACGTCCTCTTCGACTCGAGCTCGGCCGATCTCGACCGGAAGGCGAAGAGCGCCCTGGACGAGGCCGCGCAGCGGATCGAGTCCCATGAGCCCGGCCCCGTGACGGTCATCGGCCACACCGACTCCGTAGACTCCGACGCCTCGAACCTCACCCTCTCGAAGGAGCGGGCCGCCGCCGTCGCGACGGCGCTCGAGAAGCGGCTGGACACCTCCGACTACGAGCTGTCCACCGACGGGAAGGGCGAGGCCGAGCCCATCGCCTCCAATGACACCGAGGGCGGCAAGGCGCTGAACCGGCGCGTCGAGATCGTGCTCGAGACCCCGCTGCGCGAGGAGGAGGTGACCCGCGAGATGCCCGAGTTCGAGGGGAGGGCCGGCACCGCTGCCGAGGGCGTGCGGTTCGACGGCAGCGAGCAGTGGGTGCTGCGCCCCTTCGACCTCCAGCTTGGCGCCGCCCGGATGCTCGAGGACCACCTCGTCGTCACTCTCGAGGTCACGCCGAGGGATGAGGACCGCAGCGGCGTGACGGGGATCGGGCAGTTCGACGACGGCATCGGAATGCCCACCGAGCCCGACGGCGTCAGCACGTACACCCTGCTCGCCAGCAGCGGCGCGGTCGGGGTGCTCGTGGGCAGTGTGCTCACCTACCCTGCCTTCCATCGGGCCGGCGGGCCCTCGGAGACCACCCGCCCGCTCACCGATCTCTCCCTGAACACGGCGGCCGACGGCGGGGTGCCGCGGATCCTCGAGCTCGTCTTCCCCCGCGACATCGCGGGCGTCGAGGCCGGTGCGGAGGTCGCGCTGCAGTACGGGACAACCGGGCCGCTGGCCTTCGCCAACGAGTCGACCTGGCGGATGACCGAGGTGCCGATCGGGGCGTGAGGCCGCCGCGCCCGGGACGGAGTGGCGCGCCGCTCTTCGCCCGTCGTCACCC
>JAAZLF010000573.1 GCA_012799425.1 Actinomycetales bacterium
CGAGCCGCTGCTCCCAGCGGGCGGCGAGCTCCGCACCGGCGGCGTGGCGTTCCAGCAGCTCCGGTGCCGGCTCGGGGCGGCCGACGGGCAGCACACCGTCCGCGGCGCGGAGCGGCTCGGAGACGAGGTCACCGGTGAGCAGGGTGCCCGTGGCCAGTCCGCAGGCGTGGGGCAGCTCGGGCAGGGCCGCGGCGAGGGCGAGCCCGGCGCTGAGGCCCACGCTGGATTCGAGGGCGGAGGAGACCACCACCGGCAGCCCGGCCTGCTCCGCCAGCTCTAGGCAGCGCTGCACACCACCCAGCGGCTGCACCTTCATCACCAGCAGGTCGGCAGCCTCGGCGCGGGCGACGAGCAGCGGATCCTCGGCACGGCGCACGGATTCGTCGGCCGCGATCGGGATGTCCAGGGCGCGGCGGAGCGCGGCGAGATCTTCGAGGGCCGCGCAGGGCTGCTCGGCGTACTCGAGGCCTCCGGCGGCGCGTTCCAGCACCGGCAGGGCCTCCAGCGCCTCCTCGAGAGTCCAGGCTGCGTTGGCATCGATCCGCAGGCGGGCGCCTGGGCCCATCGCGTCGCGCACCGCCTCGATCCGCTCGGCGTCCTCGGCGAGGGTGGACCCCGGATCGGCGACCTTGATCTTCGCCGTGCGGGCCCCGCCGACGGTCGCGATGCGGTGCGCGAGCACCGCGGGCACCACGGGGATGGTGGCGTTGACCTCGATCTCCTCGCGCAGCGGTGCGGGGCGCTCCTCGGCGGCGTCCGTGAGCGCGGCCCGCAGCCACGCCGCGGACTCCGCGGCGTCGTAGTCCCAGAACGGGGAGAACTCGGCCCAGCCGGCGGGGCCATGCAGCAGCAGGCCGTCACGCTCGGTGATGCCTCGGAACCGGGTGGTCATCGGGATCGACCACGCATGGACGCGGTCGATGCCGCGCTCGCGCAGGGCGGAAGGGAGTCGCATGCCCACGAGGGTAATGAGCTGGCGGCGCCGGGTCGAAGCGAACAGGATGGGGCGGTGACTTCCCCACTCGATCCTCCCTCCGCCCACGCGTACGCTCTGCGCCCCGTGCGCGTGGCAGATGCCCCATCCGTTCTGGCCGCCCACCTCTCCGCGTCGGACATGGCGCGGCAGGGCACGGTGACGACCCTCGCGCAGGCTAGGGAGCAGGTGGCCTGGCTGCTGGAGGAGGACCGGGCACTGTCCCCGTCGGCCGCCGGAGGCTGGGGACTGGAGCGCCTCGAACTCGGCCACCGGGTGAACAATCCCGCCTCCGGCGCCGTGGCGCGCGCCGCCGGATTCGTGCAGGAAGGCACCGAGCGGGGCAAGTTCCTCATCGACGGCGAGCGCGTGGACGTGCTCACCTACGGGCGGCTGCGCAGTGATCCGGGACCAGCCGTCCCCGGACTACCCTGGCAACCATGACCACTGCTCCTGCCCCGCTGCCCCGTCAGGTCTCCGACACCTTCGATCCGCGTCGCTGGCGCGAGGTGCCCGCGAGCGAGCACGGCGGAGGCTCCTTCACGGACATCACCTACCAAC
>JAAZLF010000574.1 GCA_012799425.1 Actinomycetales bacterium
GATCTGCCGTCCGGAGCGCAGGTCGTCAGCGAAGAGGCGTCACAATGCGCAAGCGGGGGATGTTGGAAGGAGATTCGCGTTCAACCCGCCCCGGGACAGTCCCCCTCTGACCTAGCTGCGGATATGGACCTGCGTGAGCCGCAGCGCCTTCCGTGGCATCCTCTCGACCCCCATTCAGTGGCTATAGAGTCCCGGCCTGATGAAGACGTGCTCGTCGTCCACCTTCAATATTAGAAGGAGCCGGGCCCAACCACCGAGCGGACCGCCAGCGCCGATCCTCATCGCTCTCCTGAGAATCGACCTCGTCCGCTACCTAGAGTCCTGGTGTCCAGACGCCCGTACGGATCTCGGCCCCACCTTCCACACCGGCTTTCAGGTCGAACGGGGCAGGAATCGGCGTCACCGTGCCGTCGAGGCCCAGTTCTTCACTTCCCTCCGCGATCTGGAACCGAACCTGAGCTTCGGCTCCCGTCGAAGAATCAACCATGACGTACAGCTGCTGTGGCGTCTTATGGTCCGCCGCCGTGCCGTAGCCGGGCCAGCTGAGCTCGGCATGTGCATGTCCTCCTGGCTCGAGCACTGCACCGAGCTCCATCGATCCCACAGGCGATTGGTCGAAATCGGCGACCGGTCGCAGGTCGATCTTCTCGTTGCCCTGCATGAGCCTCAAGGACACGTGGCCGGTCAGTGCGCACCGGCCCTCGCTGATGTTGGTCGCGATGAGCACGGCATACTCCGCGCTGTCCCCGAGAGCGACGATGTCAAGTTGGTGGGGGCGGCATGCATCGACGTTCTGGGGCACTCGCTGCGGCTCGCTCGGTCCTTTCGCTGCACTGTCACTCCGATCGCCTGGCCAGGGCGCGGCGCTGACCGCGGGGATGTCTACGGGCCGATCGCGGAACGGCGGCACCGTCTGTGCAGAAGGGGCCTGGACCGGCTGGGCAGCCCATGCGGCTCCCACTCCAACCACCAGCACGATCAAGGCCGCTACCACCACTTCAGCCGCACTCCATCCCTGAGCAGCGGCGCGATGCGGTCGGGTGTACGCGATTGCCGCTGGGCTAGTCACCGCGGCGGGTCGCAACATCTTCCACCACCAAGAGATGACCGCGACGCTCAGCGGTACGCCAACCGCTAACCACAGGGCGTAAGTCCCCAGAGGCACGAACATCAGGAAATGCGGGAAGAACTGGTGCGCGAGAGAGAGCGTCGCGAATGCTGGGGCCACTGTGAGTGCTGGAATTACCACTACGGTGGCCGCGCCAACCAAGTCCGGGGCAGCCTTCCCCGTATCTTTCAGCAGCACACCCGCGCTGAGCGCGGCGGCCGTAAGGATCAACGCGATCACTCCAGCGAACATTGGTCGGGACATGGACAGAAAGTGCAGCGAGAGCGCCAGCGCACCGCCAGAGAGGACTGAAGCCGCGACCAGCGCCGCCAGACGGCACCGAGCCGCAGCGACACTAAGTGCCTTGATCCGCACCGAATGGGGCCACGTGCTCAGCACAGCGATCCAAGACCCCACGAACAGAAGAGCTGTCGCCGTAGCGATCCGAAGGTAGTGAATGCGCGCGGGCTGCCAAATGTCCTCCCGCGCACGGTCGGGATCGAAACTGAGCGGCACATCCCCCAACAGGGAAGCGTGATAACCGACCGTCAGCAAAACAGTGAGCGACGCAAGAAGTGCGCTTAGCGAAAGCACGAACATGAGGCGTCGCACAGACCGGCAACGCTCTGACTCCTCGGGATCGGGTCCTCCTGAGGCTGCGTCGTCACTTCTCCTGAGCTCGATGTCCACAATGGTCAACCTATGTGCGTGGGGAGCCGGTAGAGACGCCCCTTCCCACAACGTGCGCAGACTCTCCACACGCACGTCGACAATATGCACCTCAGCAGGAAGAAGAGTCTTAGACCGACCGTTCGTGGCACACCGGCCGTCTTCACCGAGATCGGTACCAACGCCGGCTCGCCGGGGGACGCCGAAGCCCTGGACTGCGCACTCGGCCAGGAGAGGCCTGACAGCGATCCCTGCCATCGAGAGCTGGTCATGTCGCAGCTTGCCCCAGGGTCCTCTCCGCCTGCCTAGATCCCGGCCCGTGCGGTCAGCACTGGTTCAAGCTGGCACCCGCACCCAAATGACCCCTACCGTGCGGCACAGCCGACCAGCGGGCCTGGGATGCATCATTGTTGCGTTAGATGCAATACTGAGGTTGTGGTCCAGGACTCCCGTGGCGTGTCGCCGCTTCGCCAGCTCCGCAACGTGCGGGCGATGGACGAGCCACACTTCGTCTTCGAGGCAATGCTCTCGGGATGGGCAGACCAGCAGAGCAGCCGCGGGCTGGCCGAGCAGACGATCAGCAGCCGCGAGCGGGTCATCCGGAGGTTCGAGGAGTTCGCCAGCCGCTATCCGTGGGAGTGGTTGCCAGGCGACCTGGAGGACTACACCACCCAGGCGAAGTCTCGACAGCAACCGGCGACTCCCTCGACGATCCGCGGCTATCACTCCATCATCCGCCTATTCTGCGACTACCTTACCGATACTCGTTACCGATGGACGGTCGACTGTGAAGAGCGCTTCGGAACCGCGCCGCAGCAGATCTGCCACGAGTGGAACACGCTCGCGCACCTGGTCGACTACGAGGGCCGCCCGCAACGGCGAGCACTCACCTATGACGAGCTCGAGCAGCTATTCGCGGTGGCCGACCATCGCGTCGAGACGATCCTTCA
>JAAZLF010000575.1 GCA_012799425.1 Actinomycetales bacterium
CGGCCCGAGCCGCCGGCCTCGATGACCTGCGCACCCGAGCCGGTGTCGATCTCCAGCGCGCCCTCGATGACGTGGTGCATGATCCCCGGCACCGGAATCCCTCCGCCGCCTTCGTAGACGTCCTCGCCCAGGAGCTTCCACTTCCAGGTCTCGACGGACAGCGCGTCGGTGTCCACGGCGTCGAGCAGCACCGACCAGCTGCCGGCGTCAGTGGACCAGACCTCCACCCCTTCGGGCGGCCCGTCGGCCCCGACGCCCATGAGCGCGGCGAAGGTGGTGCCCAGCCCTGCCGCGACGCGGTCGAGGGTCGCCACGGAGGGGTTGGCCTGCCCGAGCTCGATCTGGGTGAGCATGCGGCGGCTGACGTCGCTGAGCTCCGCGAGGGCACCGACGGAGAGGTCCTGCTCCTGGCGTGCGGCGCGGATGCGATCGCCGAGCTGTTCGACCACTGCGGGACGCATCCCACCGCTCATGCGCGCCTCCTCGACCGCTCCTGGTGTGCCGTGCACCGAAGCCTATCCGGGCGTGACGGGAACTATATTGCGCAACCGATGGAATGCGCACTATGTTGCGCAGAGGAGGTATCGCCCTGTCCCCCACGCATCGAAGGAGGTCCTCCATGGCCGGAACCACCGCGCTCGCCCCCGCGCAGCGCACCCCGGTGCACCGCTCGCGGGGTCCCCTGCTGCGCTGGTTCGTCTCCTACGGCTCCTTCGCCGTCCCCCAGGCCGCGGCCCCGATCGCCTTCTCCCTGATCGCGCTGCCGCTGACCGGCGATGCCTCCAGCGGTGCGGCCATGATGCTCGCGATGACGATCGCGCAGGTGATGGGCGCCGTGCCGATCACCCGCCTGGGCCGCCGCTTCTCGCCGATCCCGTTCCTGCGGGTGCTGATCGGGCTGCGCACGCTCGCGCTGGTGGGCATCGCCGTGCTCGCCGGCGTGCACGCCCCCTTCGGCCTGGTGGTGGCAGGGGCGGCTCTCGCGGGGCTCGTCAACGGCGCCGCCTACGGCACCCTGCGCGCGGTGCTGAACCATCTCGTGCCCGCCAGCAGGCTCCCCCGCTCCCTCGGCGTCGCGGCGACGCTCAACGAGGTCACCTTCGTCTCCGCCCCGGTGCTCGCAGCAGCGCTCGGCAGCGTCTCCCCGCAGGCCGCGGCCTGGGCGATGGTGGTGCTCGGAGCGGGCCCGATGCTGCTGCTGCCGCACATCCCCAGCGCGACCGCGCCCGGACCGGAGCAGCGCACCACCCGCCTGCGCCTGTCGCCGATGATCGTGCTGTGGCTGGTGTGCGGCGGAGCGAGCGCGGCGTCGATCGCGGCGATCGAGATCGGGGCGGTCTCGATGGCGGTCTCCTTCGGGATGCCGGCGGCGTGGGGAGTGCTGTTCCCCGTCGCGATCTGTGTGACCTCGATCCTCGGTGGGATCTGGGTGAGCGTGCGCAACCGGGTGCCGCGCCGTCGCACCGTGCTCGCCTGGCTCGCGGTGACCGCGCTCGGCGTGGCCGCAGTGGGCTTCGGCGACTCCGTGACCACCACCGTCATCGGTGCCCTGCTGGTCGGCGCGGTGCTCGCCCCGCTGGCCACCTACTACTCGCTGGTGCTGGACCGCCTCGTGGCGCCCGAGCACCGGGCCGAGGTGTTCGCCCAGCTGCGCACCGCCAACGCCCTGGGCATCATCACTGCCAGCGGCCTGCTCTCCCTGGCCACTCTCCAGGTCACCTTCACCGTGGTGATCGGCGTGATGACCTCGGTGATGGTGGTGACCGGGATGGTGTTCACCGTCGCATGGGTCGACGCCCGTCGTCGGCGCCTCGCCCGCGAGGCGGCCGAGCAGCGTGCGCACGCGGCCGAGGAGCTCGCGCGGCACCCATGAGCCGGGTGCCGCGCGGGACTCACCTCAGGCCGTGCCCGAGCGGGAACGCCTCCCCTGTGCCGTCGGCCTGCGGGATCGCCACCGGGAGCTTCCCGCGGGTGCGGACCTCCCCGGTGAGCACGCCGGCGAGCGCGCGCAGCGAGGCGTCCGCGTTGCCGTAGGCGGCCAGTGCCACGGCCACCTCGCCCACGTGCACCACGTCGTAGGGGTTGCGCAGCGAGGCGTGGATGACCGGGACACCGGTGGCCACTAGCGCCTCGACCAGCCCCACCTGCTCCGCAGGCGTCTCGAAGGCGGCCGAGGAGGTGAGCACCAGCACCGCGTCGACGCCGGCGGCGACCGCCGCGGCCTGCTCCGGATCGGGCTGCGGGAGCGCCGTGGTGCGCATCCCGCTCTCGGCCAGCGCCCGCGCGATGACCTCGAGCTTCCCGACGGTGCCGGCACCGGTGACCAGCACGCTCGCCCCTCTCGCGAGCGGGAGGGTACTGCCGTCGTCGGTGATCCGGGTGAGGGAGTCCTCGGCCATGCGCTGTGCGGTGCTCATCGAGCGGCGGGAGCCGATCGAGCTCGCGGCGGCGGCCGGGTCCACGTGCACCTGCTCGAACAGGCCGCGCTCGAGCTTC
>JAAZLF010000576.1 GCA_012799425.1 Actinomycetales bacterium
GACGATGAACAGATCCGGCCGACCTGTTCCCGCAGCGTTCACCAGGGCGCCCTCGGCCCGTGACCAGGCACTCCTACCGTGGGAGCGCTTCCATCCGCGCCTGCCCGAGGAGTTCTCATGACCGACGCCGCCCAGCTCGAACGCCCTGCACCCGCCGACGACGGTGAGCGCCGACGCCTCGTGGTGATCTCGGTCGACGCGATGAGCGACGTCGACGTGCCCTTCGCCCGCACCCTGCCGAACTTCGCCCGCATCCTGGGCGGCGCCTGGGGCAGCGCCGAGGCGATCTACCCGACGGTGACCTACCCCAACCACACCTCCCAGACCACGGGCCGCACCGCGGACGGGCACGGCATCTACGCCAACGAGAAGGTCTCCCCGGGTGTGCGCGTGCCCGAGTGGTTCTGGGACGCACGCGACATCACCGCGCCCACGATCTTCGACCTCGCGAAGCAGGAGGGCCTGACCACCGCGAGCGTGGGCTGGCCGGTCACCGGATGGTCCCCGTCGATCGACATCGCGGTGCCCGAGATCTGGGACCGGGCCGGCCTCGAACCGACCCTCGCCGTGCTGCGCGAGGCGTCCTCGCCCCGTGGGCTGGAGTACGTGGACCGTCACGCCGGCGAGGTCAGCTGGGCCCGGAAGCACGTCTTCGGCCGCTTCAACACCTCCGTGGCCACCGACATCCTGCGCACCGACCGGCCCGACGTGCTGTTCGTGCATCTGGTGGACGTGGACTCCGCCCGCCACGCCACCGGACGCTTCACGCCCGAGGTGAAGGAGGCCTTCGAGCGGGTCGACGGCTGGATCGGCGAGATCCTGGCCGCGCTCGAGGACGCCGGGATCGCCGAGGAGACCAACGTCGCGATCGTCTCCGACCACGGCCACGTCGAGGTGGGGCGCTGCTTCCGCGCCAACCGCCTGCTGGTCGAGCGCGGCTTCGTGAGGCTCGACGACTCCGGAGAGGTCAGCAGCTGGGACGCCTGGGTGCACGGCTGCGGTCTCACCGGCCAGCTGCACCTGAACCCCGAGGCGGACGAGGCCACACGCGAGAAGGTGCTCGCCCTGGTCGACGGCTGGGTCGAGGACCCCGAGATCCTCGTCGCGGCCTTCCACCAGCTCGCGGAGATGCGCGAGGACTACGGCTACGCCGGCCCCTTCCTCGGTGTGCTCGAGGGCACCAGCGGCACCAACTTCCAGAACCTCTGGGAGGGCCGCTCGCTCTACGGCCGCTTCGACGAGGACTACACCTTCCTCATCTCCCAGCACGGCCACCTGCCCGAGCAGGACATCCAGGCCGTGTTCGCGATGACCGGGCCCGACATCGCCGAAGGGGTGCGCTTCAGCCGCTGCACCGTCCCGGACGAGGCCGTGACCTTCGCGCACCTGCTGGGCCTGAGCTTCCCCGAGGCCGACGGCTCCGTGGTCAGCGAGATGCTGCGGGTGCCGGCCGTTCAGCAATAGCCCCGGCCGATCACCGCATGCCGCACGCCTCCGGCGGGTGCCTCTACGTCCCCCGAGTACCGGGGGATGACATGCAGGTGCGCATGGAACACCGTCTGTCCTGCGGATGCTCCGGCGTTGAACCCGATGTTGTAGCCGTCGGGGGCGTGGGCGTCGTCGATCTGGGCGGTCACCAGATCGACCAGTTCGAGAGCGGCGCGCTGCTCGGCAGGAGTGGCATCGAGCCACGTCTCGATCTGGCGGACGGGGATGATCAGCGCGTGGCCGGGCGAGGCCGGGTGAGCATCGAGAACGGCGAAGGCGAGCTCGTTCTGCGCGAGCCGGTCCTCATGAGGGATGAGGGTGAACGGAGAGGGATCGGACGGAGTCGAGGCGCCGCGCGGATCCCCGTGATCCTCGGAGATGCGGAGCAGCTCGTCGAGCTCACGGACGGTCTCCGATCGTCCGACGACGACCAGCTCGCCGGAGAGATCGGTGAGCATCTCGGCACCGGCCTCCTGGGCGATGAGCGCTCCGCCGATGAGATCCCAGATCTCGTTGCGGTAGGCGATCAGCGCTCCCAGCCGGCCGGTGGCCAACAGGCCCCAGTCCGAGGACGGCGCCCAGCTGCGCAGCACTCGCTTGGTTCCTCGCTCGAGCGCATCGAAGACTTGGTTGCGGCGGGTGTCATCGTGCCCGACCGCGTACCCCTGGGTGAAGGCGACCGTGGTGCGGTGAAGAGGTTCGGCAGCGCCGACGCCGAGCCGGCGCGGGGCGGCGCCATCGGTCGAGAGCCAGGCCCCCGCCCCGGCGATCGCCCAGTAGGTGCGGCGTCTCGGGGAGTCATGCACGACGGCCACGAGCGGTCGCTTCCCCTCGCACAGGGTGAGGCACACGCCGTACACGTCGAGGCCGATCACGTAATTGTTGGTGCCGTCGAGCGGATCGATCAGCCAGCCATAGCGGGCTCCGGGGCCGGCGCCCTGCTCTCCCTCCTCCTCACCGAGGACGGCGTGATCCGGATACCGCTCACGCAGTGCGGCCACGATCCTGCGCTCCGCTTCTCGATCCACGTGGGTGACCAGGTCGGAGCCGGTGCCCTTGGCCTCGATCCGGGCCACGTCCTGTTCGGCGACGGCGAAGTCCCCGGCCTCGCGGGAGAGGGAGACGGCGAGTTCTGCTGCGCTGCGAAGATCCACTCGTCGACAGTAGCCGGGCAGGTCGCTCAGCTCGCGTAGGGCACGAAGGACGCGCGGATGCGCTCCGGGCCCGCACCGTCGGCGAGCAGGGCCTGGAGCAGCAGGCGGGCCTTCGCCGGAGGCAGGAATCCCGCCATGACCGCTCCCGCATCCAGCAGGTCCACCTCGCTGCCGGGGTAGGCGTAGTGGTGGGTCGAGGTGCCGCCCGAGACGATGCGGGTCGCGACCACCACGGGCGTGCCCGCCTCGAGCAGGCGCCGCAGGCGGGGCATCGCTGCGGGGGAGACGTGCCCCATCCCGACCCCGGCGATGACCAGGCCGGCCAGGTGCTCGGGGTCGAGGGCGCCGAGCAGGGCGAGGTCCTCGTCGAGCCCCGCGGTGAGGATCGGGACCGGCGGGAGGCTGTCCGGGAGCGCGCCCGGCAGCGGGCCCGTGCGGGGCAGCGGTGAGTGGAGCAGACGCAGCTGCTCGCCATCGATCATGCCCACCGGGCCGGAGGGTGCGGAGGCGAAGGCCGCGACGGAGCGGGAGGAGACCTTCGAGACCTGGTCCGCGAGATGGGCATGGCCATCGAACACGACGAGCACGCCGAGGCCCCGGGCTGCGGAGGATGACGCGGTGCGCACTGCGTCGTGCAGGTTCGCGGGGCCGTCGGCACCCGGAGCGCTCGCCGGGCGCATCGCCCCGGTGACCACCAGCGGCGCTTCCCGGTCCCAGAACCAGTTCAGCAGGAACGCTGTCTCCTCGAGGGTGTCGGTGCCGTGTGTGAGGACCACGCCGTCGGCCCCCTCATCCACTGCGCGCCGGGCATGCTCGAGCACCTCGCGCAGGTGCCGGGGGCGCACATCGGAGGAGGAGACGTTCGCGATCGCCCTCGGCGTGAGGTCCACACCGGCCACTGCAGTCGTCGCGAGGCGCCGAGCGGCGTCATCATCCGGGCGTGCGTGGCGGCCCGGGGATTCCTGGGCCATGAAGATCGTGCCGCCCAGGGTCAGCAGGGCGACCCGCGAGGCCTCAGGCGTGCCGGTCACGACAGCTCCGGCTCCTCGCCGAGATAGAACGCGGCGGTGCGCACGGAGGCTTTGCGTGCCGGCTTCTTGTCCGCTCCCGCGGCGACGTGCGCCTCGAACCAGGCCTCCGCGGTGGCGTGCGTGAACGTCTCGCCCTCGGCCGAGCCGGCGAAGTCGCCGAGCCGACGGATCAGCTCCGCGCCCGGATCCTCCAGATGCAGGGCCAGCGCGTAGAGCGCCGCGTCCCAGCCGCAGCCCGTCGCGGCGGGGCCGAAGGTCTTCCAGTGCGCGTCCAGCGGGACGGTGTGGCGCAGCGTGAAGCGGGAGGCGTCCTCGACGGGCTCGACCAGCAGCTCCATCTCGCTGCGGCTCTTGCCCTGGATCCAGCTCAGCTGCAGGCGGCGGGGCTCCTCGACCGCGAGCACCTCGCCGCGGGTCTCCATGTCCGGCAGCTCGAAACGACCGCCCTCGACCACCTCGCCGGTGGCGCGGCCGAACCACACCTCCAGGTGAGAGCCGATCGTGAGCGCGGACCACAGCTCCTCGGGATGCACGGGGAAGGTCTGCTCGAGCGCGACCGTGGCGCGGTCGTGGGTGAGGGTGACGGTGCGGGTGACGTCGGAGAGCTGGCTGGTGGGCGTGGCGGTCATGGGGCTCCTTCGGAAGCGGGGTGATGGACCCACTGTGTCAGGTGGGATCGATGCGGCGAAGCCGCACGATGACCTCGGCGTGCTCGGTGTGGGGGAACATGTCCACGAAATGCCCTGCGGTGATGCGCAGCGAGGGCATCGCCTGCAGATCGGCGGCGAGGGTGGCGGGGTTGCAGCTGGAGTAGAGGACATCGCGCACCCCGGAGCCCTCGAGCCAGGAGGTCAGGCGCTCGCCGAGCCCGCGGCGGGGCGGGTTCACGATCACGATGTCCGGTGCGCCCTCGGCGCCGGCGGCCGCCTCGATCGCCCAGCTGGTGGCGTCCGCGGAGAGGAAGCTCGCCTCGATGTGCTGGGCCGCGGCGGCCTCGCGGGCACCGTCGATGGCCTCGGGTGAGACCTCCACCCCGGTGATCCGGGCGGAGGGCGCGGCCAGCGCGGCGTGCAGCGCGAAGCCGCCCAGCCCGCAGTAGAGGTCCCACAGCCGCGGAGCGGCGCCGTGCTCGGCAGCGATCTCCGCGACCCACGCCGCGGCCTGGCGGTACAGGGCGCCGGCCACCTCGGTGTGGGTCTGCAGGAAGGAGCGGGGCCGGGCGAACAGGGACACGTCCCCCGTGCGCACCGCGATCGAGGCGGCGCCGGCCAGCGGTATCTCCTGCGCGCCCTCGACCGCGGTGGTGTGCTCGGGGTGGATGTTCGCTGAGACCGAGACGACGGAGGGGTGGGCCTCGAGCAGAGCCGGCAGATGCTCGCGCAGGCGTTCCAGCGCCTTCTCGCTGCGCAGCACCAGGCGCAGCACGTGCTCCCCGTCAGGGGAGGCGGTGACCAGCACGTTCTTGATCTCGCCGCGGCGTCTGGCGACATCGTACGGAGGCACTTGCGCACGACGGATCAGCGCCTTCGCGCCCTCGAGGATCCCCTCGACCCCCTCCGGGTAGAGCGGACAGTCGCACAGGTCGGTGCCAGCGGACTGGCCCGGGAGGGTGAGCCGCGGCTCCTGCGCGGTCCCTGCCACGGCCATCTTGCCGCGTGCCCGGAACCCGGACTCCGCGCCGAGGATCGGCGCCTGCCAGCCCGCGCCCGGAGCGAGGAACGGCGCGAGCAGCTGTTCGATGCGCGCCCGGCCCTGGGCCATCTGCCGCGGACGGGGAAGGTCCAGCAGCGTGCAGGACCTGCACGCGCCGGAGTCGAAGTGATGGCACCGCACGCCAGGAGTCTACGAGGCGCCGGGGCCGATTGCGTTCGTCCGTCGGGGCCCGCCGCTGCCGTCGGGAGGGTCCATGTCGGAAGGCAGGAGCAGATGCACCCGGAGAACGAGCCCTACGCCGCGACCTGGCGCGACCAGCTGATCGAGCTGGACCTGCCGGGCGTCGGCCCGATCACCGCGAGCGCGGATCCGGCACCCTTCCGGGAGGAGCCGACGGCCCGGTCCGAGTGCGAGGTCGGTCTCGAGCACCGACGGCGCGCGCCCACCACCCCGCCCGAGGCGGAGACCGTGCGCGCCGCGCTGAGGGACCGCCCGCCGCTCGAGCTCGCCCACACCTGGCTGGTGGTGCCCGCGCTGGGGCCCGTGCTGCCCACCCTCCTCCCCGAGGGCGCGATCGTCGCCGACATCAGCGGCGCCGAGGCACCCTCCGAGGTCCGCGGGGAACCGGAGCCCCAGCTCTCCCGGCCGAGCCGGGAAGGAGCACGAGCCGGAGCCCACGTCGCGGGAGCACCGCGGCGGGTGCGTCCTTCGCAGTTCAGCTGGTTCCGTCGGCCCGCCGTGGCCGGGGCGCTGCGCCGACGCGGTGGCCCGGTCGCGCTCGGATCCCTCGTCGGCCCGCGGCGCGATTGGTTCGAACCGGCCGCCGCCGCGCGGGAGGACCTCATGGCGCCGCATCCGGACCAGGCACTCGAGCGCGCGCTGCTGATCGCCGTCGACCATGGCCAGGGCGCGGTGCTGCGGATTGGTCCGGGCGGCCTCGACGTGGTCCCCACCGGGGCCGATCCGCGGATCCCCGCGCTCGAGGACCTCGACCTGCTGGTCACGGCGCGGCCCTCGCAATGCCCCTTGCACGGGCGGGACGAGGCAGGACCGTGCCGGCCCTACGGGGCCCGTGGAGCCGGCGCGCGCACGAGGCGCAGGTGGACTGGGGGGCGCGGCGTTCGCAGGCGCTCGCCGTGCAGGGATGCGGGGTGTGCTTCGGGGAGGCGCTGCCGCCCGAGCCCGATCAGCCACAGGTGCCGCGGCTGTCCCGGAGGATCCCGGTGGTCGATATCGACCGCCTGCATCTGCGGGCTGGGGAGCTGGTGCGCATCGACCCGATCGCGCCGCCGCGCTGAGCGAGGACGCTCAGGCGAACCACTCGGTGGGCGGGCCCAACGACAGCAGCACCGTGAACACCACCGACACCCCGACGACCGCGATCAGGCCCGCGGCGATCGGATGGCGCAGCGCCACGGCCGCGACGTGCTGTGGCGCCGAGGCCGGCTGCTCCTTCCGCAGCCGCCAATGGTCGCCCAGCAGGCCGCGGCGCAGCGCCGAGCGCTCGAAGGGCACCGTGAGGTACGGGATCACGGCGGAGCCGATGCCGAGCAGCAGATCCTTCGCCCGCCACTGCTGGTCGACCGCGACCAGCACCGTCACCACCACATAGGCGATGAAGGTGAAGCCGTGCAGACCGCCGCCGATCCGCACCAGCAGCTCGGTGGACTGCAGCACGTACTTCAGGAACATGCCGGCCAGCAGAAGGGTCCACGTGACCACCTCGGCGATGGCGAGCACGCGGTACAGACGATAGGGGGTCGAGAGCAGGCGCATAGGCGCATGGTGCCAGGTGCTGCTCCGCAGTCGCTGGATGTCGGGGCGACGAAAGACGGAAGCGGTGGTGGACGATGAGAAGTGCCGGGTGAGCACGGCGGCGCTCACGCTGGAGTCATGACGACGGACACCCTCCCCGGACAGCTCTTCCTGCTCCTGGACAACACCGCGGTGATCCTCGCGACCACGACCATCACCACCATGACGTCCTGACCCCGCTCAGCGGCCCCTCGCCCGCGTGGTGCGGGAGGTCGCCCGCGCCGTCCACGGATCCTCCGGCCAGGGATGCTTGGGGTAACGGCCCCGCATCTCCTTGCGCACCTCCCGATACGGCCCGTCCCAGAACGAGCGCAGGTCATCGGTGATCGCGAGCGGCCTGCGCGCGGGCGAGAGCAGGTGGAACAGCACCGGCACCCTGCCGTGCACCAGGCGCGGGGTCTCGGCCAGCCCGAACAGCTCCTGCAGCTTCACCGCCACCACGGGCCGCCCGTCCTCTGCGTCCGGCGCAGGGTACTCGATGCGGGAGGTGCTTCCCGAGGGCACGGCGAGTCGCCGCGGCACCAGCTCGTCGAGCGCGGTCGCCTCCGGCCAGGGCAGCAGCAGCCGCAGCCCGCCGGTCACATCGATCCGGTCCAGGCGCGTGGTGCACTCCGACAGCTGAGGGGCCAGCCATGTCTCCGCCGCCTCCAGCAGGGCCGCCTCGTCCATCGCCGGCCAGGGCGCGCCGAACTCCCGGCGCACCAGCGCGAGACGGGCCCGCAGCTCCCGGGCGGCGTCATCCATCGGCAGGGCATCGAGCCCGTGCCTGCGCACATGTGCGAGCACAGCGGGGACGGTGTCGCTCGCCGTCACGGCGACGGGCGTCGAGGCCAGCTCGATCGCGCCCAGCACACGTCGCTGCCGGGCCCGCACCGCCCCGTCCTCGAGCACGGCGGTGCGCTC
>JAAZLF010000577.1 GCA_012799425.1 Actinomycetales bacterium
AAAACATGAAAAACAGTATCCTGACAACATAAACAAACAACCAGCATAAACTGCTGTATCATCCGTTATAAATTGCCATTCAAAATAATGGCATCAACAAACAGACACGCTATTGAGATATCAAGCAGCACGCGCACATCGTCGTCTCCCCGCGATTGCGGTTCGAGTCAGAGGCTCGGTGACGCCGGAGGGAAGTATCCGTCCGACTGACGTTGTGCTTCGTCGGTCCGGCGCGAGTCACTACTCTAGCAGTTCTTCGCGGCCCTTCACAACTCCGCCCCGTGTGCTCCCGGTCTCCTCCGGATCGTCGTGCGATCCTTCCGTGACCAGTCCACGGATGCCGTCCCGGTCTCCCGATCCAGCAGTCCGCAGCGTTGCCGCTTCCACTCCGTGCCGGCGACTCCCGCTGGGAGGCTCTCGGCCCTTCGTGTCTGCGTCCTCGCTGCTGACAAGAAAGAACATTACGGGTCCGTGGGGGCACCGTCAAACCCGCGATTTCAGCCCCCGTTCACCTTCAGATCTGCCTATACATGCAGGTCAGGCTGGATTTTGCGAGTCCGGGAAAGCGCTCGTTCAGACAGATGTGACCCACGCCTGAGAGGGGCATCACCGCCCCTTATCGTCGGCTTGACACTTTTGGAGCGCGTCGCGTATCAGGGCGTGCGGCGCCGTCCCCTCCCGCGCCGCTGACGCTCCCGGCGCCCGGGAACGACGCGAGCCCCGTGCGCTGCTGTCGCAGTGCACGGGGCTCGTCACCTGAGAGGAACGGTTCAGCCGAGGAGGCGGACCATCGCGGCGTTCTTGCGTCCGCGACGAAGCAGCAGGTGCCGGCCAGGGAGCTGCTCGAAGTCACCGGTCTCTCGACCGAGGTCATCTGCCGTCAGCTTCTCGCCGTTCACGGAGAGTCCGCCCCCGGCTGCGTCCCGGCGAGCAGCACCCTTGGAAGCGGCGATACCGACCTCCACGAAGGCGTCGACCAGGGGCGTCGTCGTGGAGACCTCGACGTTCGGGAGTTCTCGCGTGATCGCGCTGATCGTCGCCTCGTCGAGCTCGCGCACATCCCCGCGGCCGAAGAGCACCGCGGCCGCGGCCTTCGCCTGCGTCGTGGCCTGATGGCCATGGACCATCGTGGTGATCTCGTCGGCCAGCAGCTTCTGGGCCGCGCGCTCGTGCGAGGCGGCCTCCGTGGCGTGCTCGAGCTCGGCGATCTCCTCCTGCGTGCGGAACGTGAAGTACTTCAGGTAGTTCACGACGTCCGCATCGGCCGCGTTCAGCCAGAACTGGTGGAAGGCGTACGGGCTGGTCAGCTCGGCGTCCAGCCAGACGGCGCCGCCCTCGCTCTTGCCGAACTTGCTGCCATCCGCCTTCGTGACCAGGGGTGTGGTCAACGCATGGACGTCATGACCTTCCACCTTGTGGACCAGGTCGACGCCTGCGACCAGGTTGCCCCACTGGTCATTGCCCCCGTACTGGAGCGAGACCCCGTGGCGGCGGTGCAGTTCGAGGTAGTCGATGCCCTGGAGCACCTGGTAGCTGAACTCGGTGTAGCTGATGCCCTCATCGCTCTGCAGGCGCCGAGCCACGGTGTCCTTCGCGAGCATGGTGCCCATCCGGAAGTGCTTGCCCATGTCGCGCAGGAAGTCCAGGGCGCTCATCTGGCCGATCCAGTCGAGGTTGTTCACCATCGTCACGGCGTGCTCACCCTCGAGGTCGAGGAAGCGGGAGATCTGTCCTCGCAGGCTCTCCACCCAGGTACTGACGATCTCCGCGTCGTTGAGCACCCGCTCGCCGGACATGCGGGGATCGCCGATCAGCCCGGTCGCTCCCCCGACGAGTGCGTACGGGTGGTGCCCTGCGAGCTGGAGACGGCGCATCGTGAGCACCTGCGTCAGGTGCCCGACGTGGAGCGAGGCGGCGGTCGGATCGAAGCCGCAATACAGGCTGATCGGTCCGTCCGCCAGAGCGCTGCCGAGCGCCTCGCGCCCGGTGGTCTGCACGACGAGTCCTCGCCAGGCGAGCTCGTCCAGGACGGAATGCATCGATCAGTTCCTCTCGGAGGGGCACAGGGTGCCGATGGTCCGGTCGCGAGCGACCGGTTCTGCGGGCGGCACGGAGCGGGACGGTCTCCCACGCCGTGGCGGGAGGACACCGGTGGGAGGTGTCCGTGCGCCATTGTCACAGATCCGTGCAGGGCACGGCATCTCAGTTCTCTGCGACGGGACGACGAGGCCCCGCTCCCCCAAGCGCCGGGGAAGCGGGGCGCACCGTTCTCAGCGCTCTCGCGTGAAGCCGCGCAGCACGGAGATCGCTGCGGAGGCGGCGTCCTCCTGCTCCGCGACCCGGGAGGGCGCCGTACCTCCCTTGGCGTCGCGCGAGGCTATCGAGCCCTCGACGGAGAGCACGGAGCGGACCGAGCCGTCAAGGTGCTCGGAGATCGAGGCCAGCTCCTCATCGGTGAGGTCCCACAGCTCCTTGTCCTGGGACTCGGCGAGCTTCACACACGCGCCCGAGATCTCGTGAGCGCTGCGGAAGGGCACGCCGCGGCGCACCAGGTGATCGGCGATGTCGGTGGCCAGCGAGAAGCCCTGCGGGGCCAGCTCCGCCATCCGATCGGTGTGGAACACCAGGGTCGCCATCATGCCGGTGAAGGCCGGGAGCACCAGGTCCAAGGAATCGACCTGGTCGAAGACCGGTTCCTTGTCCTCCTGCAGGTCGCGGTTGTACGCGAGCGGGAGAGCCTTGAGCGTGGTCAGCAAGCCCACCAGGTCGCCCACGATCCGCCCGGCCTTGCCGCGGGCCAGCTCGGCGATGTCCGGGTTCTTCTTCTGCGGCATGATCGAGGAGCCGGTGGAGTAGGAGTCGTCCAGCGTGATGAACGAGAACTCCTTGGTGTTCCACAGGATGATCTCCTCGGCCAGGCGCGACAGGTCGATGCCGATCATCGCCAGCACGAAGGAGAACTCAGCGGTGAGATCGCGCGACGCGGTCCCATCGATCGAGTTCCACACCGAGTCCGTGAAGCCCAGCTCCGAGGCGACCGCCTGGGGGTCCAGGCCGAGGCTCGAACCGGCCAGGGCGCCGGAGCCGTAGGGGGAGCTGTCGGCGCGTGCGTCGAGATCCCGCAGACGCTCCACGTCACGCAGCAGCGGCCAGGCATGGGCCAGCAGGTGGTGGCTCAGCAGCAGGGGCTGGGCGTGCTGGAGGTGGGTGCGCCCGGGCATGGGCGCGCCGTGCACCTCACGAGCCCGCGCCACGAGCACGTCCACCAGGTCGAGCACCTGATCGCCGATCGCCCGCGACTGGTCGCGCAGGAACAGGCGGATCAGGGTCGCGATCTGGTCGTTGCGCGAGCGGCCGGCGCGCAGCTTGCCGCCGAGATCGGAGCCGGCACGCTCGATCAGGCCGCGTTCGAGGGCCGTGTGCACGTCCTCGTCGTCCGGGGCGGCGGCGAACTCGCCGGAGGCGACGTCGGCCGCGAGGCGGTCGAGCGCCTCCTGCATCCCGGTCAGCTCCTCATCGCTGAGCAGACCGGCCGCATGCAGCACGTTCGCATGGGCCTTGGAGCCGCGCAGGTCGTACTGCGCCAGGCGCCAGTCGAAGTGCGTGGACACTGACAACGCCGCCAGGGCGGCCGCCGGCCCGGTGCCGAAGCGTCCGCCCCACAGCGAGGCCTTCTCCTGGGCCTCCGCGGCGTCGGCACCCTGAGCGACGGGGTCCTTGCTCATGCCTGGCCCTCGGTGGCGTCCAGGTCCTCCCCGTTGCCGAAAGCGACATCGCGGGCAGCGGCCTGCTTGGCGGCCAGGCCATAGATGTCGATGAAGCCGCGGGCGCTGCCCTGGTCGAAGGTGTCACCCTCGTCGTAGGTGGCGAGGTTGAAGTCGTACAGGCCGGTCTCGGTGCGGCGCCCGGTCACGGTGGCGCGGCCGCCATGCAGGGTCATGCGGATGTCGCCGTTGACGTAGCGCTGGGTGTCGGCGATGAAGGCGTCCAGGGACTTCTTCAGCGGGGAGAACCACTGGCCGTCGTAGACCATCTCGGTCCAGCGGTCGCCCACGGTGCGCTTGAAGCGCGCCTGCTCGCGCTCGAGAGTGACGCGCTCGAGCTCCTGGTGGGCAGTGATCAGGGTCATCGCGCCGGGGGCCTCGTAGACCTCACGGGACTTGATGCCCACCAGGCGGTCCTCGACGATGTCGATGCGACCGATGCCCTGAGCGCCGGCGCGGGTGTTCAGCTCCTGGATGGCCTCGAGCGGGGAGACCGCGCGGCCGTCGATCGCGACGGGGATGCCGCGCTCGAAGCTGATGACGACCTCGTCGGCGACCGGCGGGAAGGCGGGGTCGTCGGTGTAGCTGAAGACGTCCTTGGTGGGCTCGTTCCAGATGTCCTCGAGGAAGCCGGTCTCGATGGCGCGGCCCCAGACGTTCTGGTCGATCGAGAAGGGGTTGTGCTTGGTGGTCTCGATGGGCAGGCCCTTGCGCTCGGCGTACTGGATCGCCTTGTCGCGGGTCAGGGCGAGGTCGCGCACCGGGGCGATGCACTTGAGCTCGGGGGCCAGCGAGGTGATGGAAACCTCGAAGCGCACCTGATCGTTGCCCTTGCCGGTGCAGCCGTGGGCGACCGTGGAGGCGCCGAACTTCTTGGCTGCCTTGACCAGGTGCTTGGTGATCACCGGGCGGGAGATCGCCGAGACGTTCGGGTAGGCGTCCATGTACAGCGAGTTCGCCTTGAGCGCTGGCATGACGTATTCGTTCGCGAACTCATCGCGGGCATCCGCGACGTAGGACTCCACGGCCCCGCAGTCCAGCGCGCGCTGGCGGATGACGTCGAGGTCTTCCC
>JAAZLF010000578.1 GCA_012799425.1 Actinomycetales bacterium
GAGCAGACATGGTGCGCAGCAGAGGCACGGGCAACACCGCCGTCGAGCGCATCCAGGAGCTGATCCTGGTCGAGGGACTGGTGCCGGGCGATCCGATGCCCACCGAGAGCGCGCTGTGCGAGCGGCTGGCCATCTCCCGCTCCTCCGTGCGCGAGGCGATGCGCACCCTGGCCTCCCTCGACATCGTCGAGGTGCGCCACGGCCACGGCACCTTCGTGGGCCAGCTCTCCCTCGCCCCGCTGGTGGACGGGCTGCTCTTCCGGGCCCGGCTCGATGACGGCAACGACCTGCGCGCCCTGCGCGAGGTGGTCGAGCTGCGGATCGCGCTGGACCTCTCCGTCGCCGACCAGCTCGTGGACATCTTACGCGACACCCGCAATCCCGAGCTCGAGGGGCTGGTCGAGCAGATGCGCGAGCTCGCCTGCGACGGTCAGCCCTTCCCCGAAGCGGACGCGGCCTTCCACACCACGCTGTTCTCCCGCCTCGGCAACGGCCTCCTGCGCCAGCTGGCCCAGGCGTTCTGGGAGATCCACACCGTCGCCGTCCCGCTGCTCGAGCTCCCGCCCGCAGAGGACATCCTGGACACCGTCGACGCGCACCAGGCCATGCTGAGCGCCCTCGAGGCAGGGGACGCGACGGCCTATCGGGCCGCCGTGGTCGCGCACTACCGCCCGCTGGGGCGCGTGCTGGATGCGGCCTCGCGGGCGGAAGGGGCCGAGGGAGCCGCCGACAGCGATCGCTGAACGGTTCGGCCGGCCGGCTCAGCTCGAGCGCGACTTCTTCTGCCGGATCAGGTCCAGCACGATGCAGCCGCCGATGATCGCCAGGCGCAGCGGGGCGGGGACCGTCGGGTCGATCGAGAGCACGTAGCGGCTGTGGCCGAGGAAGCCCCGGCTCAGGCCCGCCCACTGCCGCCCCACCTGAGCGGCGCGAGCGCCCTGCATCGCGAAGGTGAAGTCCAGACCCAGCGGGTCGCCCTGCAGCTCGAGCTCCGCGCCGTCGGCCATGGTCATGCCCACACGGGTCGAGAAGAAGGAGAACTTGCTGGTCAGCGTGGCCAGCGGGGTGCCGTCGGGAGCTGAGAGCTCGAAGCGGTCGAAGCCGATGCCCGGCGGATCCTCGACGTGCAGCAGCGGCGTGCCGTCCGCATCGGTGACGTCGAGCGAGCGGCTCCCGGCGAAGAAGCGGGACAGCCCGGAGCCGGTGGTCGTCACGTGCCCGGCGACCTGCTCGCCGGTGCCGTCGAGGATGTCGAAGTCGTTGGACATGAACCCCGTGATCTGCTGCATCACCAGGGTGTCGTGGTCCAGGAGACGGGGCGCGGGTGCAGAGGTGTCCATCGGGACAGTGTGCCAGGCGCCGGCCGGGATACCGTGGGCCCCATGACCGATGCGGACGCTCCCGAGCAGCTGGCGGCACTGGACATCTTCCTGGCCTCGCCGCCTCCCGATGTCGACGCGCAGGAGGCCTTCCTCGACGAGGCGGCGGCGCTCGCGATCCAGGGCCATCCGATCACCGTCTACCTGCAGGACGAGGACTCCTGGGCCTTCGAGGAGTGCGAGCCCGTGCGCGCGCTGCTCGACTCGGCGGGGGAGGCGGCGCTGCCGGTGACGCTGCTGGGCCTGGACATCGTGGTCACCTCCGTCTACCCCACCACGGAGCAGATGAAGCGGTTCGGCCGGGCGGGCGCGGAGGCTCGCGTGCAGCGCTCGGCGGCGGCCTCGGCCTGCGGGCCGACGGGCGCGGCGCCGCTGCCTCGCGAGGCCGGGGGATTCGCCGCCCAGCTGATGGGCGTCGCCCCGGCCCCGGCGCGCCCTGCCGGGGGGCCCGACATCGAAGGGCGCCGCAACCTCATGGGCGGCGACCACGGGGACGGCCTGCCCGACTGATCCGGAGGCTTCGAGGCGCGTCTCAGAGCGAGCAGGCCACCCCGTTGAAGCCGTGATTGCAGTAGCCGCCCGGGTTCTTCGCGAGGAACTGCTGATGCTCGGGCTCGGCCGTGTAGTACACGCCGTCCCCGGCCTCGGCCAGCGGTGACAGCTCGGTGGTGATGCTCCCGCGCCCGGCCGCATCGAGCGCCCGCTGGTAGCGCTCCACGGAATCCCGCACCACCTCTCCCTGCGCCGCCGTGGTCCAGTACACGGCGCTGCGGTACTCGGTGCCCACGTCATTGCCCTGACGGTTCGCGGTGGTCGGATCGTGCTGCTCCCAGAACTGGGTGAGCAGGGCGCGCAGCGTCTCCTCGCCGCCGCTGTAGATCACCCGCACCGCCTCGGCGTGGCCGGTGCGCGCGGAGAACACCTCCTCGTAGGTGGGGTGGGGCGTGAAGCCGCCCGCGTAGCCCGAGGAGGTGGTGTGGACCCCCGGCAGCTGCCAGGCGATGCGCTCGATGCCCCAGAAGCAGCCGCCTGCCAGGATCAGCTCTTCGGCACCGGCGGGCCAGGGCCGCGGGTCCGCGGGGGCATCCGGGCCCAGCATGTCCGTGCCCAGCACCGCGTGCTCGCGTGCGAGCCGGTACGGGTACCGGTCACGGCCCGGGAGCGCGTCCTCCGGCGCGACCATGTCCTTCTTGTGCGCGTACAGGAGGTCCATCATCTGCCACATGGGGCTCACCGTAGTCCTGCCCGGCGCACGAGGGCAGGGGGCAGGGAGCCTTCTCACGCGGCGTGCGGGCCGTGGCCTCCCGCTCAGCGAGGGCGGGGCATCAGCGCGACCAGCAGGCCGATCACCCCGAGCACACCGGGCACGACCATCCAGGGGCCGAGCGCCGTCCCGGCCGCGGCGAGCGCCACCGCCGCACCGACGGCGATGAGCGCGAACACCGGGAGCAGACCGCGCAGCGCCAGGCGCCAGGCCGACGGCTCGAAGCGACCATGCGCGGGCAGGGTCGCCGCCAGCGCGAAGCCCACATGGGACAGCAGCAGCGCGAGACCCACCGCGAGCGCGCGCAGCAGCGACAGATCCGGTTGGAACGCGAGCACGACCACCACCAGCAGCGGCCCCAGCACTCCTACGCCCGTATCGGGACGGAGGACCTGGGACAGCGTCGCCACGCCCACCACGAGCGTGAACAGGATCGTCATGACGTTCGCCAGGAGCCCCTGGGGCAGGGCCCCCAGCAGCGCGAGGGTCATGCCCGCGACGCCCGCGGCCCGCAGCGTCCACTGCGTGCCGCTGACCTGGCGCAGGCTCAGCAGCGGCTCGGCGATCGGATCGATCAGGGTGCGCAGGGCCATCAGGACCTCCTCATCCGCGGAGCGCTCCGCGCGGCGGACAGGGACAGCAGCACCGGGGCGAGCGAGGCGGGGCCCTCCCATGCGGTGACCGGCACACCGGACTCCCGCAGCTCCCGCACGGTGGTGCGACGCAGCAGCCGGCGCATCGCCCACGCCTCGGGCCAGAAGCGTTCCGAGGCGATGCCGTCCTGGCGCAGCGGCTTCCCCCGCAGCGGGGAGACGTCGCCGATGCTCGGCGGGAGGGTGTCCACCACGATCACGTCGGCGCCATGCGCGACCAGCACGCCGATCTGGGCGACCGCCTCCTTGTGCAGCAGCGGGGAGCACACCACCACCAGGGTGCCCGAGCGCACCGAGCGCAGCCGGCGCGGCAGGCGCATGGTGGTGTCCTCGCGGCCCGCACGGGCGAGGGCGTCGGTGAGCACCCGCAGCTGGCGCGGCCCGGTGCCGGCCGGGACCGGGCCGATCAGATGGCCCAGGTCGTACAGCGAGACCCGGTCCCCGGCGGTCAGGTAATGACGCGCCACGGCGGCGGTCGCACGGACCGTCATGTCCAGGCTCGAGGGTGCGTCGTCGGCCGCCCACGGGGCGGGGGCGATGTCGGTGATCGTGTCCGTGACGATCAGGACCTCGGTGTCCTGCTCGGTGAACGTCGCGTTCGTGTGCAGCCGCCCGGTGCGGCTGGTGACGCGCCAGTTGACCCGGTGCAGACGGTCCCCGGGGCGGAACTCCCGCACCTCGGACAGCGCCGTCCCGTCGCCGCGGCGGCGGGAGAGGTGCATGCCGCTGACCCCGATCGGGGTGGGCACCTCGACCGGGGCGTCGAGCACCGACGCCGCGGGCACGGCCCGGAGGGTCAGCGCGGGCAGCTCGGCCTGGGCGCGGAACGCCCCCAGCGCATCGGAGACGAGCGTGTGCACGGGGCCGACGCGGACACGGCCCCAGCGCCGCGCCCTGATGCGCAGCCGCACGGAGCTGTCCGCGGCCAGCGACCCGTAACGGGGCGAGAAGTGCGTGTGCGGCTGCATCGGCACCGTGATCGCGGTGAGCGCGCCCGGGGCGGTGCGCAGGGTGAGCGCGGTGGTGCCGCCCTCCTCGACGGTGCGCTGACCGGGCTGCGCGACCGGGACGGGGAACCCCTCCTCGCGGTCCTCCACGATCCGCCGGGTGACCGCGATCAGAGCCCACGAGAGCACGGGGAGGCCGAGCAGGATCAGCGCCGGCCTGCCCAGGAGGACCCCGAGCCCGAGCGCGGTGCATCCCACGAGCACGGCGCGCACCATGGCCGCGGTGGCCCGGGCCGGCAGAGACCTCACGCGGAGGCGCCCGTCGGCTCCGCGGCGGCGGGCACGGGGGTCTGGGAGAGCACCGACTCGACCACGCCGGCGCCGGTGGCGTTCTGCAGCCACAGCTCCGGCTTGACCGTCACCCGGTGGTCGAGGGCGGGATGGGCGAGGGCCTTGATGTCCTCGGGGATCACATAGGTGCGCCCGCGGATCACCGCGAGCGCTCGAGCGCAGGTGATCAGCGCCAGGGTGCCGCGCGGGGAGGCGCCCACGAGCGCGTTCTGGTGCACGCGCGTGGCCGCGACCAGCTCCACCGCGTAATGGCCCACGGCCTGGTCGACATGCACCTCCTCGACCACCTGCTGGACCCTGCGCAGGTTCGCGGCGTCGAGCACCTCGGCGACGGTCTGCTCCTCGCGGCGCCGGTCCAGACGGCGGGAGACGACCTCCCATTCCTGCTCGGCGGTCGGATACCCGAACGACAGGCGCAGCAGGAAACGGTCCAGCTGCGCCTCGGGCAGGGGGTAGGTGCCCTCGTGCTCGACCGGGTTCGCGGTGGCCAGCACATGGAAGGGATCCGGCAGGGGCCGGGTGGTGCCCTCGACAGAGACCTGTCGCTCCTGCATCGCCTCCAGCAGCGCCGACTGGGTCTTGGGCGGGGTGCGGTTGATCTCGTCGGCCAGCAGCAGCCCGGTGAACACCGGGCCGGGACGGAACTCGAACTCGCCGTTGCGCTGATCGAACACCTCGGCGCCGGTGAGATCCGCCGGCAGCAGGTCCGGGGTGAACTGGGCGCGGGTGAACTCGAGACCGAGGGCCTGGGCGAAGGACCGTGCGGCGAGCGTCTTGCCGAGCCCGGGCAGATCCTCGAGCAGCACGTGCCCACCGGCGAAGATCCCCGTCAGCACGAGCTCGAGGGACTCGCGCTTGCCGACCACCGCGGTCTCGACCGCATCGAGCACGGCGCGGGCGGCGGCGGTCGCCTCTGCGGGGGACATCGGAGTGGGCTGGGGCATCGGGACCTCTCCTCGCCGGGGCGGGATCGCTGATGGGCACACGCACGCCGACGCGGGCGGGCCGTGGCGCAGTGCGCGGCGCTGCCCCCTGGTGGACAGCACCCTCGACCTTACGTGAGAGGCAGCCCACAGTGCGGTCAGATCACGGTTTGATCAGGATCGACAGCGCTCGTGCGCGAAGCGCCCCCGGCGCGGGAGGACGGGATATCCTGGCGACCGTCTCGAACCCGTCGACGGACGGGTTCCCGTGCCCGTCGTCGTGCGCGCAGGCGGCGTCCGCGCCGGTCGCAGTCCGACACGACCGCCGCCACCGAACGCCAGAGGTAGGAACATGCCTGAACCGATCCTGACCGTCAGCGACCTCACCGTCACCTTCCCGTCCGAGGCGGGAACGGTCCGTGCCGTGCAGGACCTGAGCTACGAGGTGCGCAGCGGCGAGGCGCTCGCGATCGTCGGCGAGTCCGGATCGGGGAAGTCCGTCAGCTCGCTGGCCGTGATGGGGCTGCTGCCCGACACCGCGACCGTCTCGGGCGGCATCGACTTCATGGGCCAGGACATGTTCTCCCTGAGCGACCGCCAGCTCTCGCAGCTGCGCGGCGACAAGATCTCGATGATCTTCCAGGATCCGCTGTCCGCGCTGACCCCCGTCTACACGATCGGCGACCAGGTCGCCGAGGCGATCCAGCTGCACCACCCGGGCGTCTCCAAGGCGGCGGCGGCGGACCGCGCCGTGCAGCTGCTCGAGGCGGTGGGGATCACCGAGGCCCGCCGCCGCGCGCGCCAGTTCCCGCACGAGTTCTCCGGCGGCATGCGCCAGCGCGCCATGATCGCGATGGCGATCGCGAACGAGCCCGAGCTGATCATCGCCGATGAGCCCACCACCGCGCTCGACGTCACCATCCAGGCCCAGGTCATGGAGCTGCTGAAGACCGCGCAGGAGATGGTCGACGCGGCGACGATCCTCATCACCCATGACCTCGGCGTCGTGGCCGGCTTCGCCGACCGCGTGCTGGTGATGGAGAAGTCCCTCCTGGTCGAGGAGGGTGGCGTCGACGACGTCTTCTACCAGCCGCGCGAGGAGTACACCAAGAAGCTGCTCTCCGCGGTGCCGCGCGTGGACGGCCAGGCCACCGCCGCCGAGCGCCTGGCGATCGAGAAGGGGGAGATGGACGCCTCCGAGGTCGGCGACGTGGGCGGCACCTCGCCCGATGCCGTGACCGATGAGGTCGTCGACACCACCGCCGCGCCGAAGATCCTCGAGGTCGACCAGCTCGAGCGGATCTACCCGATCACCAAGGGCGCCGTGTTCCGCCGCAAGATCGGCGAGCAGCGCGCGGTCGACGGCATCTCCTTCGACATCCACGAAGGGGAGTGCTTCGCGCTGGTGGGCGAGTCCGGCTGCGGCAAGACCACCACGCTGATGGAGATCATGAAGCTC
>JAAZLF010000579.1 GCA_012799425.1 Actinomycetales bacterium
CAGGTGTGCTCGTGACCGTGACGAGCACGCGCGGACACACCCCCCGGAACGCCGGCGCCAAGATGGTCATCACCTCCGACGACACCTGGGACAGCATCGGCGGCGGCAACCTCGAGGCCACGGTCATCGACCGGGCGCGCGAGATGCTCTCTGCCGCCACCGGCGTGCCGCAGACGATGGAGATGCCGTTGAATTTCCACGCCACCACTCGGCACGGCCGCCAATGCTGTGGCGGAGAGGCCTCCGTGATGCTGGAGCCGATCGAGGCGCCGCCCGTCGTCGCCGTCTTCGGGATCGGGCACGTCGGCTACGAGCTCGCCCGCACCCTGTCCCGGCTGCCGCTGGTGCTGCACCTGGCCGACAGCCGTGCCGACCATGCCGGCGCCCAGCGCCTCGAGGATCTTCGGGACAGCGCCGCGCAGGTGCATCTGCACCACGCCCCGGCCCCCGAGATCGTCTTGCGAGACCTCCCTGCCGGCGCGCACGTGCTGATCATGACCCACGACCACTCCGAGGACCTGATCCTTTGCGACACCGCGCTGACCCGCGGCGATCTGGGCACCGTCGGAGTGATCGGATCGAACGCCAAATGGTCCCGCTTCCGCACCCAGCTGCGCGAGGGCGGCCACGCGGACGCCGCGATAGACACCATCGACTGTCCCATCGGGCTGCCGGAGATCACCGGCAAGAGCCCCGCCGTGATCGCCATCAGCGTGGCGGCCGATCTGGTGCTGACCCTTCAGCGCCACCACTCGACGACGAGCCAGGAGCACTCATGACTATTTACCGCGCCACCGTGCTGGACACCCCGGGAGAACTGGGTCGTCCCCACGGACTGCGGACCGACAGCGACTGCGCGCTGGTGGTCCACGACGGGACGATCACCGCCCGGACCGACATCGCGACCGCTCGCCGGGAGCACCCCGCAGACGAGGAGATCGATCTGCGTGAGGGCCTGCTGCTGCCAGGCATGATCGACACCCACGTTCACTTCCCGCAGGTCCGGGCACTCGGCGGGCTCGGCATGCCGCTGCTGGAATGGCTGCGCCTGCGTGCGCTGCCCGAGGAGGCCCGCCTTGTCGATACCGCCTACGCGCGGGAGGTGGCCAAGGAGTTCCTGGGCGGGCTGACCACCTCCGGGACCACCACTGCGATGGTGTTCGGCTCCCACTTCCCCCAGGCCGTCGACGTCCTCTTCGAGGAGGCCGAGCAGACCGGGCTGCGGATCACCTCGGGCCTGGTCGTCAGCGACCGCATCCTGCGCGAGGACCTGCTGCTGGACCCCGCCGCGACCCTGGAAGCGGGGCGGCAGCTCGCTCGGCGCTGGCACGGGCGGGGCCGGCTGCGCTACGCGGTGACGCCGCGATTCTCCCTGTCCACCACCGACGAGATGCTCGCTGCCGCCGCCGAGCTCTTCCACGAGCAGCAGGCCGGGCTTGCCGGGGAGCTGTGGTTCACCAGCCACATCAACGAGAACGTCGACGAGATCGCCCAGGTGAGGGAGCTCTTCCCCGACGCCACCGGCTATCTCGACACCTACGCGAGGCACGGGCTGGTCAGCCCGCGATCGATCCTCGCCCACAACGTCCACCCCCAGCCCGAGGAGCTGACCGCGATCGCGGCTGCCGGGGCGGCGGTGGCCCACTGCCCGACATCGAACTCCGCACTGGGCAGCGGCCTGTTCCCTCTGCGCGAGCACTTGGACGCCGGTGTCCAGGTGGCGCTCGGATCGGATGTCGGAGCCGGCACCGGCTTCGGGATCCTCAAGGAAGGCCTACAGGCCTATTTCATGCAGCAGCTCCGCGGCCCCGCAGGCATCCAGCTCGGCGCGGCGGACCTTCTGCACCTGGCCACGCGTTCGGGCGCACTAGCGCTCGGGCTGGCCGACGAGGTCGGCGACCTCTCCACCGGCAAGCAGTTCGACGCCATCTGGGTCAGACCACGGTCCGGAGGAACCCTCCAGACCGTCCTGCGTCATGCAGATGACGCGGAGGACACCCTTGCCAAGCTCTTCGCCCTGGGCGCCTCCGCGGACATCGAGTCCGTGTGGGTCGGCGGGCAGGAGATCACCCATCACCGACCAACGGCGGTCGGTCTAGCGCCCGAGGGGGCAGCATGAGCACTGACAGCAAGGACGTAAAACCCGAGAGGTCATCCGAGCGAGGATCGCCTCGCCCGACGACTCCCACTTCTGCAGGCCCCGGGAAGCAGACGGGCCTCA
>JAAZLF010000580.1 GCA_012799425.1 Actinomycetales bacterium
GACGATCTCGGCGAGGCCCTCGAGGATCTCGTTCTCGGTGTGTGCCATGGGTTGCTCCTTCAGGTGTGCGGATGTGTGGCGGTCACAGACTACCCGTGCTACCGCGCGGTAATCGGCCAGCACGGATCGTGTCAGCCGTGAGGCGTGATGTGGGTGACAGTCCGCCCCCGCACGATCAGGGCAGGACCAGGACCTGGCCGGCATAGGCCAGCCCGGCACCGAAGCCGAACTGCACCAGCACGTCGCCGCTCTTGGCCGAGCCCTCCTCGATCAGACGGTGTGTGGCCAGCGGGATCGAAGCGGCCGAGGTGTTGCCGGTCTCGGCGATGTCGCGGCCGACCACCACGTCCTCGGGCAGCTTCAGCTGCTTGGCGAGCTCGTCGATGATGCGCATGTTCGCCTGATGCGGGACGAACACGTCGATGTCCTCGATGCCGATCCCGGAGCGCTCGAGCATCTCGCGGATCTTCTTGGCGGTGTGCCACACGGCCCAGCGGAACACGGTGCGGCCATCCTGCTCGAGGGTGGGCCACTCCGCCTTGCCGTCGCGGAAGTCGATCGAGGATCCGGTCATGCGGATCGTGTCCCAGTTCTCGCCGTCGCTGCCCCAGACGGTGGGGCCGATCTTCGGCACGTCGCTGGGCCCGACCACCGCGGCGCCCGCGCCGTCGCCCAGCAGGAAGGAGATCGAACGATCGGTGGGGGAGACGAAGTCGGAGAGCTTCTCGGCGCCGATCACCAGCACGTTGCGTGCGGCCCCAGAGCGGATCAGCGAATCGGCCTGGCCGATGCCGTAGGCGAAGCCCGCGCAGGCGGCGGAGATGTCGTAGGCGATGACGTCCGGTCGGCCCAGCTCACCGGCGAGGAGGGTCGCCAGCGACGGTGTCGGGTACGGGAAGGAGATTGTCGAGACGATGATCGCGTCAAGGGTCTCCAGATCGATGCCGGAGCGCTCGATCGCCTCCTTCGCCGCCGTCAGCGACAGATCCTTGACGCCGACGTCCTGGCTCGCGCGGGTGCGCGTGATGATGCCCGTGCGCTGGCGGATCCACTCGTCGGAGGAGTCGATCGGGCCGATCAGATCGTCGTTGGGGACGGAGACGTCGCCCCGGGCCGCTCCATAGGCGAGGACCTGGGAGCCGGCGACGGTGGGCTGATGGGTGAGGGTGATGGCCATGTCAGCTCTCCTGATCCGCGACGACGGCTGCGTACGCCGTCCCGTGCTCGCCCACGAAGGCTTCCGCGGCCTCGAGATCATCCGGAGTGCTGAGGTTCATCAGCGCCACGCCCTTGAGCTCGCGCTTGGCAAGACCGGTGAGCGTGCCGGCCGGGGCCACCTCGAGGATTCCCGTGACCTGCTTCTGGGCGAACACGCCCATGCACGCCTCCCAATCCACCGGGGCGGCGACCTGGTCGACGATCAGCTCGAGATAGCGCGAGCCCTCGGTGACGATCTCCCCGCCCGCGTTGGAGACCAGCGGGCTCTGCGCCAGTGGATCGGAGACCGGCAGACCGGGGGCGAAGGCGGCGAGCTCCTCGCGGGCGCCGGCCATGAACTTCGTATGGAAGGCCCCGGCGACCTGCAGCGGGATCACCCGTGCCCGTGCCGGCGGGCTCTCCACGAGAGCCTGGATCTGTGCGGCGGTGCCTGCCGCGACCACCTGTGCGGCCGAGTTGATGTTCGCCGGCTGCAGGCCGTGCTCCTGGATCGTGTCGATGACGTCGTCGCGCTTCCCGCCCACGACCGCCGCCATCGACGTCGGCTCGGCCGCGGCAGCGGTCGCCATCGCCTTCGAGCGCACGGCGACAAGGCGCATCGCGTCCTCGGCGGTGAGCACCCCGGACAGTGCCGCAGCGGTGACCTCGCCGACGCTGTGACCGGCCAGCAGATCTGCCTGCGCCCCGGCCGCGAAGCCGTCCCCGCCGGTCAGGCGGTCGGCGGCGAGGATGCCGGCCGCCACCAGGAGCGGCTGTGCCACGGCGGTGTCGCGGATGGTGTCCGCGTCGGACTCGGTGCCGTGGCGCAGCAAGTCGATGCCCGCAGCGTCGGAGAGGCCTGCGAGGGCCTCGTCGACACCGGGGAGCTCACGCCATGGGCTCAGGAAGCCTGGTTTCTGCGCGCCCTGTCCGGGGCAGACGATCGCGAGCACTGGAACCTCCAGGGGAGAGAAGGGGGACGGCCCGCTCGTGGGGCGAGACGGGCCGACAGGAAAGAGACCGCCGGACCGCCCATCACCTGGATGGACGGTCCGGCGGGGTGATCAGGACTCGCCGCCGAACGATCCGGACTGGCCGGCGTTGACGTTGGTCAGGTCGTACTTGTCGATGGCCTGACGGACCACCGAGGGATCGACCTTCCCCTCCTTGGCGAGCAGCTGCAGCGCCTTGACGACCATGGAGTGCGAATCGATCTTCAGGTGGCGGCGCGCGGCCGGGCGGGTGTCCGAGAAGCCCCAGCCGTCGGCGCCGAGCACGCCGTAGGCACCCGGGATCCACTCGCGGATCATGTCCGGGACCATGAAGTCGTAGTCGGAGGTCGCCACGAACGGTCCCTCGACGCCCTCGAGGCGCTGGGAGATCCACGGGGTGCGCTGCTCCTCGGGGTTCAGGAGGTTGTGCTTCTCGGCCTCCTGGGCCTCCTTGCGCAGCTCGGTCCACGAGGTGACCGACCAGACGTTGGCCTGCACGCCCCAGTCCTCCGCGAGCAGCTCGCGAGCGTGCAGCGCCCACGGGACGCCCACGCCGGAGGCGAGCAGCTGGGCCTCGGGACCGTCGCCCTCGGGCTTTGCCTCGAGCAGGTACATGCCCTTCAGCAGCCCGTCGACATCGAGGTCCTCGGGCTCCTTGGGCTGCACCATCGGCTCGTTGTAGACGGTGATGTAGTAGAAGACCTCCTGCAGGCGGTCGTCCTCGCCGTACATGCGCTGCAGACCGTCTCGGATGATGTGCCCGAGCTCGTAGCCGTAGGTCGGGTCGTAGATGACCGCTCCGGGGTTGGTCGCCGCGAGGATCGGCGAGTGGCCGTCCATGTGCTGCAGCCCTTCGCCCGCGAGCGTCGTCTTGCCAGCGGTCGCGCCGATCACGAAACCCTTGGCCATCTGGTCACCGGCGGCCCAGAAGAAGTCGCCGGTGCGCTGGAACCCGAACATCGAGTAGAAGATGTAGAACGGGATCATCGGGAAGTCGTGCGTGGCGTACGAGGTGCCCGCCGCGGTGAAGGCCGCGGTGGAGCTGATCTCGTTGATGCCCATGTGCTTGATCTGGCCGGAGGTGGACTCCTTGTAGGCCAGCAGCAGGTCGCGGTCCACCGACAGGTAGTTCTGACCGTCGGGGTTGTAGATCTTCGCCGTCGGGAACAGCGAGTCCATGCCGAAGGTGCGGGCCTCGTCAGGAACGATCGGGACCCAGCGCTTGCCGGTCTCCTTGTCCCGCATCAGGTCCTTCAGCAGCCGCACGAGCGCCATCGTCGAGGCGATCTCCTGCTTGCCGGAACCGCGCTTGACGACCTCGTAGGCCTTGTCGCCGGGCAGGTTGAGCGGCTTGTGCTCGGTGCGGCGCGAGGGGACCGGGCCGCCGAGGGCGGCGCGATGCTCCTTGAGGTACTTCATCACCGGCGCATCAGCGTCGGGCAGGTAGAACGGTGCGTCGTAAAGGCTGCCGGAGTCGAGCTGCTCATCGCTGATCGGGATGCGCAGGGTGTCGCGCAGCGTCTTGAGATCATCGAGGGTGAACTTCTTCATCTGGTGGGTCGCGTTGCGGCCCGCGAAGTTCTTGCCCAGGCGGTA
>JAAZLF010000581.1 GCA_012799425.1 Actinomycetales bacterium
GAGCCCGGGCAGGATGATGCCCCAGTAGGTGTTCACGCCGCCGAGCCCGGCGATCAGCACGTAGTTGGGCAGGATCGAGACCTGCGGCGGCACCATCAGCGCCACCAGGATCAGCACGAAGATGACCCGCTTGAAGGGGAAGCGCACGAACACCAGCGCATAGGCGGTGAAGATCGCCAGCAGCACCTTGATGCTCGCGCCGATGCTGGTGACGATGACCGAGTTCAGGAAGAACCGCGGGATCGGCACCGAGTTCCAGGCGGCCTCGTAGTTCGCCAGCGAGGGGCTCTCGGGCAGGATCACGAGGTCGGTGGAGAGGATCTCGTTCGGCGCCTTGAAGGAGCTGATCATCATCCACAGCAGCGGCAGCACCATCACCAGGGTCGCCAGGATCAGCGGCAGGTAGCCGCCGGTGAGGGTGGAGACCAGGTTCGCTCGGGTGAACGGGCCGTTCTTGCGGGCCTTGGGGCCCGGCCGGGCCTCGGCGCCCTGCGGGGGGCGAGGACGGGTGGGGGTGCTCATGAGTAGTGCACCTTCCGCTCGACGAACAGGATCTGGGCGACGGTCATCACGATCAGGATCACGAACAGCAGCACCGAGATCGTGGCCGAATACCCGGCCCGGGAGTATCCGCCGAAGGCCTGCAGGTAGGACTCGAAGATCATGGTGTTGGTGCCGCGGCCGGTGGGGGTCATGATCCGCAGCAGGTCGAAGGCCTGCAGGCTGTTCAGCGTGGTGGTGATCAGCAGGAAGAACGTGGTGGGAGACAGCAGCGGGATCGAGATGCTGAGGAAGCGCCGCACCGCGCCCGCACCGTCGAGCTGGGCGGCGTGCATGACGTCCTGCGGCAGCGACTGCAGGCCGCCGAGGTAGACGATCGCGCAGTAGCCCAGGTTCTTCCAGACGTACACGATGATCACCATGACCAGCGACATGCTCGGGTCCAGGAACCACTGCGGGCTGCCCAGGCCGAACTGGCGCAGGATCCAGCCGAGCGCCCCGAAGTTCGGGTCGAAGATGAACAGCCACACCAGGCCCACGCCCACGCCGGAGAGCACGTAGGGCGCGAACACCGCAGAGCGGGCGATGGTGCGGCCGGGGATGTCGATGTTCAGCGCGAGCGCGATCAGCAGTCCCAGCACCATCGCCCCGCCCACGGTGAACAGGGTGAAGATCGCGGTGATCCGCAGGCTCGTCAGGCCGGCGTCGGAGGTGAAGAACTCGATGTAGTTGTCCAGGCCGATGAAGGTCGCGCTGCGTGCGCCCAGGGTCCAGTCGAGCATCGAGTACTGGATGTTCAAGAACAGCGGTCGGTAGGTGAACATCGCGATCAGCACCAGGTTCGGTGCCGCGAAGGCGAGGAACACCAGCGCGTCGCGACGGGCGCGCCGGCTCATGCGGCGCCGTCGCACCGGTGGGCGGGACGGGACGCCCTCAGCACGCAGGGGCGCATCCGGAACCGGGGTCTGCGGGGCATCTGCACCCGGGACCCGACTCGGGGATTCGGTCATGGACAGCTCATTCGGTCAGAGGCGTGATGCGGGCCGACGGCCTCGGCGCCGCCGGATACGCCCATTATGAGCATGTCGCGTCGCCAGGGGACCGGTTTTCCCGCCTCTCGTGCCCCCGTACCGCTCCGTCGAGGTCCCGCGTACGGTGGGCCACGACCGACGAGGCGCTCGTCGGCCGTCTGCATCCCGCCGGAACCGGAGGCTCCCATGCATGCCGAACGCATCACCGACTCGATCTGCGGCCACGCCGAGGGCCCGCACTGGTCCGACACCTGGGGCGGGCTGCGCTGGGTGGACATGCTCGCGGGCGATGTCATGCAGCTCGACGCCGCAGGCGCGGTGACCGCGCTGGCCGGCACCCCCGCGGACGACGCTCCCAGCGGCTCCGTGCGCCGCCTGCCCACTCCGAGCTCGGTGGTGGCGTGCGTGCGTCCGGCCTCGAGCGGCGGTGCGGTGCTCGCGCTCGAGAAGGGCTTCGCCCTCGAGGACGCCGACGGCACGATCGATGTGCTGCCGCCCCTGTGGGACGAGGATGTGCGGATGAACGAGGGCGCGATCGCCCCGGACGGCTCGTTCCTGTGCGGCACGATGGGCTACGGGGCGCCGCAGGGCGCCGCCTCGATGTGGCGCCTGCACCCCGACGGCACCACCACACGCGAGTTCGGGGACCTCACGATCTCCAACGGCCTGGCCTTCAGCGCCGACGGCACGCACGCCTACTACGTCGACACCCCCACCGGCCGGGTGGACGTCTTCGACTGGTCCGACGCCGACGGGCTCGTCGGCCGTCGCCCCTTCGCCGACCTCGGCGACCAGGACGGTCATCCCGACGGGCTCTGCCTCGACGCGGAGGGGAACGTGTGGGTCGCGATGCACTCGGGTCACCAGGTGCTCGGCCTCGACGAGCACGGCGCGGTGGCGCAGCGGATCGCGGTGGATGCCCGCCAGGTCACCGCCTGCTCCTTCGGCGGGCAGGACCGTTCCACGCTGTTCATCACCACCAGCCGCGAGAACCTGGCGGACGGCGAGGACCCGGCGGCCGGTTCGCTGTTCGCGGTGCGGCCCGGGGTGCGCGGGCCGGAGTCGGAGCTGCTCTTCGGCGGCTGATCCGGCCCGCGCCGGAGCCTCAA
>JAAZLF010000582.1 GCA_012799425.1 Actinomycetales bacterium
AGCGATGACGTGGGGCGCATCGAGCTGCTCGGACGGCGTGAACTCACGGCGGTACAGCGCGATCGCCTCGTGCAGGGCGCCCGGAGCGAAGTGCGAGGCGAAGGAGTAGGGCAGGCCGAGGGTGGCAGCCAGGCCGGCGCCGAAGAGTGAGGAGCCGAGGATGTACAGCGGGACGTCGGTGCCCTTGCCCGGATAGGCGTCCACGCCCGGGATCCGGGACTCGCCGCGCAGGTAGGCCTGCAGCTCCATGACGTCCTCGGGGAAGGTGTCGGCCTTGGCGCCGCTGCGGCGCAGTGCGCGCATCGTGTTCTGGTCGGTGCCCGGCGCCCGGCCCAGCCCCAGATCGATCCTCCCGGGGTGGAGGGTCTCGAGGGTGCCGAACTGCTCGGCGATCACCAGCGGGGCGTGGTTGGGCAGCATGATGCCGCCCGCTCCGAGCCGGATGGACGTGGTGTGCGCGGCGACGTGCGCGATCAGCACCGAGGTGGCGGAGGACGCGATCGACCGCATGTTGTGGTGCTCGGCGTACCAGACCCGCCGATACCCGGTCTCCTCCGCCTTCTGGGCCAGAGCGACCGTGCCCTCGAGCGCCTGCGCCACAGTCTGGTCGCGGGCGGCGGTGGCGAGGTCGAGGATCGAGAGCGGGACAGGCATGAAGCACCTTTCGACGGGAGGCGGCGCCGGACGGCGCAGCACCAGAAGGGGCAACGCCCACGGAGTCGATTCTCTTCCCGTGGGCGATGCCCCTGGGTCCTCAGACCTCCCGCTCAGCAGCGGGCTCGCGCGCTCAGCCGCACGAGGCCGCGGCGTAGGAAGCCAAGACCTCTGCCCCCTCCACCTCGACAGTCGCCTCGCCGGCGGCGATATCGGCCTGCCGGGTCGAGAACGCTGCAGTGGTGCTCCTGCCCGGCTCCAGCGTCACGCCCGACTTCTCCTGGAACGGTGTCGTGATCGAGGCCGTCACGGCCTCGTCCCCGGTGTTGGTGGCTGTCACTGTGAGCGTGACCCGTCCGGCCACGCAGCGCGTGGCGGTCGTCGCGGAGAGGGAGGGCGCGCCTCCGATCTCCAGCGGCTCCGACTCCGAGAGGGCAACGAGATCGTCGCGGTAGCCCTGGTAGGTCGCGGTGATCTCTTCGACCGTCTCCGGAACCTGCACCGAAGCATGCCCGTTCGACAGCGTGGCCGTCTCGCTCCAGTTGTCTCCGGAGAAGACCACGGTGCCGGCCACGTCCCCACCGTCATCCGCGGAGACCTCGGCGGTGACGGTGTGGCCGACTGCCGAGACGAGCGTCTGCGAGGGCACTGCCTCGACGTCACGCCATTCATGCATCGCGTCGAGGACCTGCTGGGATGCGCTCACGAAGGAGCCGTGACGCGGGCTCTCGGGCAGGCCGCCCGTGCGCGGTTCCCACCCTTCCTGTTGTGAGATGCGGTTGTCCTGCGTGCTGGCGGCGATGTCCGTTCCGGTGGTCACGAAGGCTCGGTAGCCGCCCGCAGCGTAGTTGTCGACGAGGAACACGTAGCCGTCGTCGTCAGCGGTGTTGCTGGGATCGCCCTCGTTGAGCTTGGCGATCTGCGGTCCCTCTCCGTCATGGCCGGTGGCACTGGCCGTCATCGCGGTATCGACGAGCTGCCAGCCGGAATCCGGATCAGCGTCCCAATCCGACACCGTCGTCGGCGCGGTGAGCACCTTGGAACGCTCGAGGAAGATGTCCTTGCCGCGCTCGA
>JAAZLF010000583.1 GCA_012799425.1 Actinomycetales bacterium
CCCTGAGAGCAGAGCAGCGACATCGCCGTCCGGGCGCGGCTCTTGAGATCTCGGTCCTCGATGTACGACGTAAGCGCGGCGACCTCGTCGATCAGGACGACGACCAGCGGCTCATCGACACTCGCAGTGTGCTGGCGGGTGTTCCCGGCCATTCGTTCGAGGCGAGCGCTCATCGCCTCGACGGCGTCCTCGAGGACCACCACGGCTTCAGCAGGGGTCACGGCGTAGCGGGTGAACAGGCTCTTGCCCATGCCCAGCTCGACGCCGCCCTTGAGATCGATCCCGTGGACCTGTGCTTCGCCGCGAGCGATGGCGGGAGCGAGGCCGATGGTGACGCCCCAGACGAGCGATGCCTTGCCGGAGCCGGAGGAGCCGGCGACGAGGGTGTGTGTGCCCGCGATGCGGAGCCACCAGTCGTCGTCTCTGGTGTCGACACCCATCCACACCGAGCGGCCGTCCCAGGGATCTTCTGCTTCCGGGAGCCCGCGGTAGACGATCTCGGAGAGAGCATCGCCGAACGTGAAGATCAGCGTGGGGGAGAGGTCTCCCGTCACGCGAATGTCTGTGGCGCCTGCCGTCGTGCGAAGGCGGTCCGCGACCTTCTGGAAGTCCTCCACGGTCTGGCCAGTGAGCAATCCGGGCACGACGGCGAGCTCGTTGCGGGTCCACCTCTTGCTCACGATGGTGGGGCAGACGAGGCGCTTCCGCCCCTCACGATCAGTGCCGGACGACGCCAGCCCGCACTCCTCCATCAGCAGCGGCCATGACTCGAGCAGGTCGAGCGACACGGACCGGCGCGTCAGAGGGTGCGAGATGGCCCGGTAGTAGGTGTGGGGCTGGAACCGGGCCCAGAGTGCGAAGTACAGCGCGATGGCTCCGACGATGGCGAAGGGCTTCCAGCTCCCGAGCAGGTCGGCTGCGAGCCAGGTGAACATCGCGACGACGAACCAGAAACGGTGGAACCAGCGCACGTGACCCCAGAGGCCCGTGAGAATCCACCGCAGCTCGGCGAGGCCGAAGCGGAAGGCGAGGGAGGCGGTGTGCATGGCTCACGCACCTCCGAACGCCAGCTGCCAGCCGAGCGGGATGACCTGCCAGAGCAGAATCCCGATCGCTGCGACGTTGAGCAGACTCATCGCCTTCCGCTCCATGATCACGCCGCCTCGGTGCTCGAGGTGCGAGCAGAAGCCTTCGCCTCGGCGAAGCCCGTGGCCCTCAGTGAGTACGCGATCTTCGGGAAGTTCCCGTTCTGGTCGACGTACGGCGTGAGGGTGAGCCCCTCGAAGGCGACGGCGCGGAAGGGACCAGTGGCCGGCCCCTTGGGCGGCACCGGCTGGTGATCGGAGGAGACCTTCACGGTCACCTCGGCCTGGCCCTTCCGACTCTCGGGGTCCGGATCCAGAACCCGGACCTGCCAGACGCGCTGGCCAGAGACCTTGTCACGCACCTGGGGATCGACCTCACCGGCCCTCTTCTTGTCGAAGTCCTCGGCGGCGGTGACCTCGCCGATCATGTACGCGCCCTGAGGGAACACGTCCTCCATCTGGATGGGGAAACGAGTCTGCACAGCCATGGTTGGCCTCCTTGGGTTGGGATCAACTGCACGACCAGTGAACACACGTCACATGACTGTTGTCAAGTGACCGAGTGTGGGGATGTCGTAGGATCAGGGCATGGCAGCAGTCGAACCGGACCCGCCCGAGGACGAGGGCGACTTTGTGCTTCCTCGCGCGCTAGAGCAGGTGGTCCAGGGCCTATATAGGCGCGTAATCGAGAAAAGCGAGGTGCAACTGGCTAGGCCGGTCGATATTGCTCCGTCTGAATACGCCAACGCCACCCTGCATCTTCGCGTGGCCACGATGGCGGAGAGCGCGCTAAAAGACATCCGCGCGCTCATCAATGCGTATGCCCACGCGGTAGCAGAACCGAGGCCGAGCCTTCAGGGAGTTGCGGCAGCCCAGGGCGTGACGCCCAGCAATTTGCGTCGACGATATAAGCCTGTTCACGTCGCTGCTGTACGCGAACTATTAGCCGAGAGGCCGGTGGTAGATGTCGTGCAATTCGCTTTTCCATCCGTCACGGACGAACAGCTTGTGGGCCTCTCGGGCGCACTCGATAACGACCTAGCATTGAGGGGGCGGATCAGAGTGGCCGAGTATGACTATAGTGTCAAGATCTTTACTGGGGTGGTCGGGGCGGAGCGGGCTCAGGAGTTAGCGGAGTCCAACACCTCAGCTCTGGTTAAGGAGTGGTACGGTGCCAGCGGTGTGGCGGCAAGGGATATTAACAACCGGCCCCTGAGCATGTTGCAGGGACCCTCTCTTGAGGGTGCGACCGCCGAACTTGGACCGGAGTATACTGCGTATCTCACTCGAGAGCTCGACGCTTTCGGGGTTTTCCGAAGGGGCCTGAACTAAGCGTAGTAAAGCCTGGTCGAAGAGCTCGCGCGGAAGAAGTGGGGTTAGTCGATCGCGAGCCTCGTAGCTGGTATTTGAAGTGGTCGGTTAAGCGACATACCACGGATCCAGAGAGTCTCGTGTTGGACTGCAATCATCCACTGAAGGCGTCTTCAGTGAGCGCCTTTGCAGCGATTTCGACCTGATCGAACTGACCTAAGCGAAGCGCGTTTACGGGTGAGTCCCCGCCGAGCCAAGGGTTGGCTCCGACAAACCATGCACGGGCTACGACTTCGCCTTCCGCTTCGACCACCTTCCGCCACACGACGTAACCAGCGTGAATGCGCTGCGCGGCCTTGGTGTCCGGGGTCGAGGCGCCCTTGGCCCACGAGCGGGCATGTTGAGAGTCTGCGGCACCGGATAGAGCCGACACTAGAGTGGGACCGAGACCACCGTTGAGCCTTCGGACTCGTTCTCGAAGCTCCAGGTTGTCAGAACCTACTGCAGACGTTGAGGCCGCAGTGTGCCCAGCCCCGAGACCTTGAGGCGCTGCTTCTGGTGACCCCACCGTGCGCTCCCTCCGCAAGAATGGGTACACGGTACTACCGCCGGGCCTGTCCTGCCGTCAATGCCAAAACGACGTCGACAATGCTAAGACAGACGGAGAGGGCTATCGACCCACCGGTGCGGCACGGAGTCTTGGACGCGCAGGCTGAAGAACTGATCCTCGCGGGCGACCCCGTTCCGCTACCCTCGTCGAAGGTGCTGCGCCATCGCGGTGGTGTCAGAAGTTGGCCTCGGGAGATCCTGCCGGACGACAGGGCCCAAGGTCAGCGTTTCAGCCTGTCGTGCCACGCGTGGAGCTGGAGGCGAACTCGTGAGAACTTTCCTTACTCCTTCAAGGGCGGCTTCGCCGCTGGTCGAACGCTCCGAGCGCGGTCCTCGCTTCGCTGCGGGTCGCGCTCGGAGCGTTCGACCACTTGACCCTCCAATCTGAGCTTCCATCTCGAACTGCGGAAGTGTCCCTGCTATGGCTCTCGCGCATCTACGGAGATGTGTACCCTGCAAGGGAGGCGGTTGCGCTTCTCGACGTTTTCGCAGATTGAAGCTCTAATTGTATCGGCAAACTTGATCCTAAGGAGACCTCATGCCGGCTGACGAGTCGCCGCACACTATCATTCATCATCCGAATACAGAGTTGATGGAAGATATGGGACTGTCCGGCCTCATGGGGCGTATTCGGCCTCAATGGCAGTCGAAAGGTCTTATTGAGCGAGTTCGACGCTTGATGCCGATCGACCCGAGCAGTGCGTGTCAGCGGTTGCTCAATGCCGCAATTGCGGACCTCAGAGAAAAAATCGTTGTGGCGGGACTGGATATCGCCAAAGAGACTGCCGCCACCGCTAAATTGCCTCCAGTGGACAAAAAGGATGATGTCGAGAACTACTCGACATACAACGTCATAAATCTGTCATACAAGATGGGTCTCCTTACTCGGCCCGAGTGGCGGAGGCTGTCGCGCTCATATGAGATTCGCCGCGACTTAGAGCATGAGGATACCGAATACGAGGCTGGCATCGAAGATTGCATCTATATCTTCACAACCTGCATAGATGCCGTCTTGTCGAAGGATCCCGTCACCATGATTCGAGTCGCCGAGGTAAAGGAGATTATCGAGGCCTCAGGTCCAGTCACCGCCGACTCTGGCCTGCGTGCCGACTTCCAATCGGCACCCAACGCTCGACAGTTAGAGATTCTGAAGTTCTTGTTCTCGACTGCATCTGACGATGAAGCGTCAGACTTGGTGAGGCAAAATGCCTTTGGCCTCATATCTGAGCTCTCTCCATCTATGCATGATTCAGTGAGGGTGGATCTCGCGAGGCATGCTCAGGAAAAAATCGGAAGTCGGACTGATCTGACGTTCCCGCAGGTTCGCCTTGCTAGCGCATCCGGGGTTCTTCCCTACCTCCGCGAGCCTCAGAGAATGGCGTTCTATAGAGGTTTGATTGAGCAGCTGAACAAGGTGAGCCCCGAATGGCAGGCGCATGCTGCACATGGCGCCATTCACCGAAACGTCATCGACTGCGGCGGTCTAAGCCCGATAACTAAAGACGAGCTGCCGCAGGTTGTGAAGTGGCTAACATTATGTTATGTGGGTGAACCTGGAGGGCGTGGAATGGGCTTGAATAGAAGTGTGTTCTATAGTAATTCCGGTGCGCCGTTGGCCTATGAATTGATCAAGAAAGCGCCTCAGGTGTGCGCTCCTATTCTTTCCGGGTTTGACGATGATGATGATGTCCAGGGTGCATTGCTTGCGAGCAACGCTGTGCAACGCAGGTTTGATGAGTTGCTTGATCTCGTAGAGGGCTGAGGTTGACAGCAACGCTGACAGCAACGCAATCGCGCCCATCGGTCCTGGCCCAGCAGTCCTAGCCTTCTGACCTGCTATAGCCTGGTCGACTCTCCACGGTCTGACGGACTTTTAATCCGCGGGTCGAGGGTTCGATCCCCTCCGGGCCCACCTTGGTCTCGCGCGAAAGCCTCCGTCCCGGTGAGGTGCCTGAGAGGGTTTGGCCATGACTTCGACATCGTGTGTGTTCTGCGGCCTCCTTGCGGATCAGGGTGAGGCGGCCTGGGTGGCGAGGCGAGATAGAGCTTCGGCGTTTCTTCCTCTGGGTGAGGGTCGGCTGTCTCCTGCTCATACGCTCGTCGTACCGAACGATCATGCCGTGGGCATCCACGATGCCTCTGCTGAGTCGCTACAGGCGGTCGTGCTGCTTGCTCAGGAAGTGGCCCGCGCCATGGAGGAGTCCATTGGCGCGCGGGGCGTGAACATCCTCAACGCCAGTGGGCCCGACTCGGACCAGTCCGTGCCGCACCTCCACCTGCACGTTATTCCGCGCTGGAAGGGCGATGGCCTCGACACGTGGCCCTCGACTGTCTCGAACCGCTCTCTCGACGCTGCGTGGCTCAGCGTGGTCCGTGCAGCGATGACTCCGTGAGAACGGCTCGGATCGCCCGAGGCCGCCCTGCGGTCCACGGTCCGAATGCACGGTGCAGCCCGCTGGCGTCGCGACTCCCGGAGCGGGTAGGGGATTCTCCCGGCGGGTTCGCTCGCGAGCACAGATCATCTGTCGTGTACCCGCGTATCAGTCCTGAGGACTTCGAGCATCTCCAGGGCGGCGCGGTGACGATCATGCCCGTACTGGATGAGCCCGGCATGATCCACCGTTGGTGGCTTCAGCGGTGCGCTCAGGGGATACGTGGAAGCGAGTGTGTACGCGCATCCCGTCGTCACGACCGCCCGCAGATCGATGTGGACTGCGGGATTCTCTTGCTCGTATGCATCAAGGAGGAGCGAGAGCCCGGTGAGCCAATCGGTACCTGATGCGATGGTCCGTGGGTCACAGCCGATGCGCGCGATCTCCCAGGCGACGAAGTGAGGTGAGGGTGGCTGGAAGTCGATCACTGCCGCCACGTCGTCGCCGCGCATCATCACGTTCGGAGCTGCGAGGTCGCCGTGGGCGATCTGCACGTTCTGCGGCGGAAGGCTGAGAAGAATTGGCTCCACCTGTGGCAGCAAGGAGCGCCGGTGCAGAGCGGTATCGAGAGCCCAGGCTTGATCGTCGTCGAGGGCGGGTCGGTGCCGGTATGCCTCGATGAGCTGGTCGTATCGCGCCTGAGCCGCTGGGAGATCACAGAGCGCCGTTGCTGGCCTGCTGGACGGGCGATAGGCAGGATGCTGGGCCAGGTGTCGGTGCATCGTTCCTAGGACAGCGCCGACTGTGGCCCAGCGTCCCCCGGATAATCCGAGCTCTGCTGTCTCTGCTCCTTCGACGTACTCCCACAGGGACATTGCGATGTCGCCAGTGTCGCTGATGCGATGACCCGTCACGGTCGGATGGAGGGCGGGAACGGGAACGCCCCTGGAGCCGGCGAACGTCGTCAGGTCGATCGCTGCCAGCTCGTCCGGGAGAACACTCTGGTCTCGGTAGACCTTCGCGAACCACCTCTGGCCAGGCCCGGCATCCACCTGGAAGTTGTCAGTTGCGGTCCCGGAGTGGATACGCGAGATGGTGCCCGACACTCCGAATGATCTAGAAAGCTCCCGGGCGAGCTTCGCTTCATCGACCTCGGCGCTCATGCCTGCCCTTCGCTCCTGCCCGTCCTGCGTTCATTGCCGACCAGCATTGCACCATCACGAGGTATCTCGGCGGCGTCTTCACGAAGCCCTCGACTATCGCGCCCCGGCGGGAGTCGAAGCGGTCTGCGTTCACCTCACTGCGACCGCACCCGTGATTGACTAGCCACGGAATGAAATCCGGGGCGCTTCACGCCACCCAGGTGTCAGCGAGCTACGCCTGGAAGGCGCGGCGGTAAGAGCTCGGAGACGTGCCGACGATGCTGCCGAAGTGTCGGCGGAGGTTTGTATCGGATCCGAGACCGGTCCTCTCGGCGATCTCGGTGACCGTGAGATCGGTGCGCTCGAGGAGCTCTCGGGCGTGGTCGATGCGCGCCCGGAGGATCCACTGCATGGGGGTGATGCCGGTGTCCTCCGTGAACCGTCGGGAGAGTGTGCGCGCGGAGACGTTGGCGTGCTTCGCGAGGGCGGTGACGGTGAGATCCTCGCGGAGATTCTCGAGCACCCAGGCGCGGGTGTTCGCGAAGGCATCACCGAGAGGTTCAGGAATGCTGTGGGGCGCGTACTGCGCCTGCCCGCCGGTTCGGTAGGGCGCGCTGACGAGGCGCCGTCCGACGTGGTTCGCGAGCCCGACGCCGTGGTCCCGGCGGATCAAGTGGAGGCACAGGTCGATGCCGCTCGCAGCTCCGGCACTGGTGAGGACCTGCCCGGCATCGACGAAGAGGACGTTCTCATCGACGTCGATCTCGGGGTACCGGTCCTGCATGACCTGGGTGTAGTGCCAGTGGGTGGTGGCGCGCCCGCCGTCGAGGAGGCCCGCCGCAGCCAGTGTGAAGGCTCCGGTCGAGATAGCGGCGATCCGGGCTCCGCCGGCATGGGCGCTGCGCAGCGCGGCGATCACTTCCGGGGACGTGGTGGCGTCAGCGGGGTTCCGGTAGCCGGGGACGAGGACCGTGTCGGCCCAGCCAAGGGTCTCGAGGCCGTAGGTGACGGCGTACGCGAGTCCGTTCCAGCCGTCGACCGTGCCTGGGCGTTCACCGCAGACCCGCACCTCGTACGGCATGCTCGGACGTTTGGCGAAGACGTGCGCGGCGATCCCGACGTCGAGCGCCTTGGCACCGTCGAGAACGAGGACACCGACCCGATGATCCGTTGGGGTGGTCACAGAGGAGATGCTAGTTCGGCGCGCCTCAGGGGTGCCCCACGAGCAATCGCAGGGAACCGTCGAAAGCCGGTTGGGTGCGCAGGTGGCCGTGCTGGGCGTCCCACGCGCCGCTGTCGAGATCGGCGCGGAGCTCCCGGTCGAAACGGTCGGAGACGGAGCGGCCCACGAAGCTCCAGGCCGAGTTCGCGAGGCGCGCGCCCGGGTCCAGCAGCGCCTCGGGTCGGCCGTAGTACGCCTCCGAGAAGCCGTCGGTGCACTGCAGCGGGATCGGCAGCGCCGTGACCGTCACGGTTCCACCGAGCCCCGACCGGATGTCCTCGATCTGCGGGTACCGTCCCGCTTCCGTCGAGATGACGTCCGGCGCGTACCGGTTCAGCCACGAGGAGCGCAGCGCCTGCGGATCGCAGGTGAGGATCACGACTGGCCCGCTCGTGACCCGACGTGCTTCTTGCAGGCCCGCGCGAAGGTCCCGCCACTGGTGGATCGTGAAGGATGCGAGGGCGGCGTCGAAGGCGTCTTCGGAGAACGGGAGATGCTCAGCTGCCGCATCGAGGACGGGGGCCGACCCGGCAGGACGTTGTGCTCGCATCGCGGCGCTGGGCTCGACGGCAGTCACCTCGACAGACGTGGGTTCATAGGACCCCGCGCCCGCCCCGATGTTCACCAGCGTCCTCGCGTCTCCCAGCGCACCGGCGATCGCGGCGACGAAGGCGGGCTCCGGTCGCCGGTACCGGGCGTAGTCGAGGCCGATGACTCCGTAGTCGGCGTCGCCGGCGCTGCCGTCCTCGGTTCGCGGATCTGGTCGTCGCGCCGTCTCGGGCATCGGCTCATGCATGGCGTCAGGCGTCGGGTCGGGCTTCTTCTCGCTCATGGCACCACGATCGTGCCCGCCGGAGAGTGATGCCATTGACCTGAGTGCCACTGTCCGCACGGATCGCGCCACACCAGCACAGCACGCGGGCCGTGAACGCGCTCACCCTCGCGCGGGCGTGCGCCCCGAGGCGCGGGATCATCGCGCCGCCCACGAATCCTCACCCCGCCACGGGCACTGTTTCGACGCTGACGATCAGCCCGGGCTCCTGGCCGTAGAAGGTGCCGGGCAGTGCCCAGGCGATGTGCTCGGCGCCCGTCTCGTCGTGCGTGGCGGTGCAGCGGACCGGGGCGAGCTGCTCGAAGTCCAGGGCGCTCGGGCAGTCCTGGACGGTGTAGGTCCACTGCGTGGTGTCGATCGGGTCGTGGCGGAAGTCGAAGTCGATCACGGTCTGCATGTCCGCGACCAGGCGATCGGCGGGGATCGGTTCCATGCCGTAGGCGCCGCCCATGCCGATGGCCGTGGCCTCGTTGTCCCCGTTGAACGTCGCCCAGCGGGCATCCTCGGTGAGCGGCTCATCGACCGTGTACAGGATGCCGTGCGCTCCGCCCGGGGCTGCGAGGGGGTGGGCGTACAAGGTCTCCTCCCGCTCCGTGCCGTCGAAGACCGCCGTCACCGTGCAGCGCACGTCCGCGCTCGCGACATAGCGCAGGTCGTTCTCGCAGGACGCCGGATCGGCTCCGGGCGGCGGTTCTTCGGCCACGCCTCCCAGGTTCTGGGCGATCTCGGCGAGGTCTGCGGAGGGCAGCCGCTTCTCGCCGTCCTGGTCGATCAGGCGCTCGGGCTCGATGAGATGGACGAACACCAGCGCGCGCGGCTCTGCAGAACCCTGGGCCCCGTCGTCGCTGGTCCGGTTCACGTCCTCACTCCCGTCGGCGGCCGGGTCGTCGTCGCCAGCGTCCCCGCCGGCGTCGTCGTGGGTCCCCTCGGCGGCGGGCTCCTCCTGCTCGGCGGCCTCAGTGGCCGGTGCGGGCGGGTCCTCTGCGGGGCCGCAGCCCGTGAGGGCGATGAGCGTTGCCGCGGCCATGGCGGTCGCTGCCCGGGTGCGGCGGCGGAAGGATCTGGCGTTCACGAGGTCGCTCCAGGGTCGGGGTGCGCAGTACGCAAATATACGTGCTTCGAGGTCTTGCGAGCTGCGGTCTCCTCAGCCTCGGTATCCTGGCCGGACCTGCGCCGCAACGCGTCGGTGCGTCCCCCGAGGCGGGAGAGAGTCTTTCGATGACCCAGGGCCGATCGCCCAGTGCTGCAGAGCGCGCATACGAGACCCTGCGTGCCCGGATCCTCGACGGGCAGGTGCCGCCCGGCACGATGCTCGGGGAGTCACCGCTCGCCGCTGACCTGGGGATGAGCCGCACTCCGGTGCGTGCAGCTCTGTCGCGGCTGCAGAGCGAGGGGTGGATCGTCATCTACCCCAAGCGAGGCGCCCTCGTGCGCGGCCTCGGGCCGCAGACTGTGGCCGAGCTCGCCGAAGCACGGATCCTGCTGGAGGTGGCGGGGGAGCGGTCCGCCGGCGAGGCTGCGCGGAGCGAGGCGATCCCGCGGCTGGAGGCGCTGCTGGCCGCCCACCGCGATGCGCTGAGCGCCGGTGACCTGCCCGCGCTCGTCCGGGAGCTGCAGGCCTTCCACCGCTGCTTCGTGGAGGCCGGCGGCAATCAGGTGCTCCTCGAGCTCTACGGTCGTCTCGCGGATCGCCACCGCTTCGCGCTGTCCACCGCCGGTGCCGCGCTCTTCGAGCGGGGCGAGGAAGCCCTCGCCGAGCACTCCCTGCTGCTGGAGTGCTTCCGCGACGCGGACTCGGAACGGTTCGAGCGCACCCTGCGCGCGCATGTCGCGGAGGACGGCGCCCCGCGCGAAGCGGACTGACCCGCAGCGATCGCCGCCGGCGGCGTGAGGTGCACGACTGCCGGGAGGGGGCCTGGTCGACACCCACCGCACATCTGGGATACAAGTTGTGTCCGAGATAGCGTCGCGCCGAGCACCGAGCAGGGAGGGCCATGACCCAGAAGCACGCCGCCATGACGAAGGAGGCGGAATGCACGGCCGCAGAGGCTGCGCCCGACCCGCTGCAGCGGCGCACCCTCGTGGTGCTCGTCATCGCCCAGATCCTCGGCACGATCGGCCTCGGCGTCGCGCCCTCGATCGGGATCCTGCTGGCCGGCGAGGTCACCGACAACGAAGCCTGGGCGGGACTCGCACGCACCTCCTCCACCCTCGGCGCCGCGCTGCTCGGCATCCCGCTGGGCAACCTCGCCGCGCGCAGAGGGCGACGGGCCGCCCTGACCACCGGCTGGTGGGTCGCCGCGGCAGGAGCGGCGCTGCTCGTCGCCGCAGCGCAATGGCAGCTCGTGCCCGCCCTCTTCCTGGGCCTGCTGATGACGGGCGCCGGCACGGCGGCGAGCCTGCAGGCGCGCTTCGCCGCCACGGACCTCGCCTCGCCCTCCACCCGCGCCCGCTCGCTCTCGCTGGTGGTGTGGATGGGCGCCATCGGCAACGTCCTCGGACCGAACCTCGGAGTGCCGGGAGAGGTGCTCGGGGCGGCCACCGGCCTGAGCGTCTATGCGGCGGCATTCCTCATCGCCGCTATCGGATCGCTGCTGGCCGGCACCGTCATCTTCGTGCTGCTGCGCCCGGATCCGCTGCATCGGCTCATGCATCCCGGGGCCGCCGCACAGGATCCGCCGGCTCCGGCCCCCGGCGACGATGCTCCGGTGAGCCCGGAGCCGGGCGGGGTCGATGCCGCAGCACGGCCACGCCGACTCCGGCGCCTGCGCATGATGGTCGAGGAGCTCGCAGCCAACCCCCGTGCCCGCACCGCGCTGATCGCACTGCTGACCTCGCAGGTCGTGATGGTCTCGCTGATGACGATGACGCCCGTGCACATCGAGCATCAGGGCGGGTCCCTCACCGTCGTGGGCATCACGATCAGCCTCCATGTCGCCGGGATGTACGGGCTCGCGCCCGTGGTGGGGCTGCTGGTGGACCGGGCCGGTCATCGCGTGACGGTCGGCGTCGGCATCCTGCTCTTCGCCCTCTCCCTCGGCGCCGCGATCTTCGCCGCGAGCTCGATGACCGGGGTGATCATCTCGCTGGTGCTGCTGGGGCTGGGCTGGTCCTTCATGAACGTCGCCGCCTCCGCGCTGTTCAGCGCAGCGATCCCCGATCGCAGCCGTGCGTCGGCCCAGGGCGGCGCGGATGCGCTGTCCAACCTGCTCGGAGCGACAGCCTCCTTCATCGCCGGCCCGATCATGGTCCTCACCAGCTTCTCCGCGCTCGGCGTGCTCGCCGCGGCCGTGATGATCCCCGTGACCGTGCTGTTCCTGCGGCGTTCGCGCTGGCAGGCGCCGGCCGCCCCGGCGGGCTCGCTCCCGCGGGGCTGAGCCGCACAGCGCAGCGCACCGGTCCCGCCTGTCGGACTCCGCGCTTCCCGACTGTGCGGTTCCCGGGCGGGCCCGCATACTCGTGCGCATGACCTCGACTGCGCACTCCGCACCCGCCCAGCAGCCCTCGCTCGATGGCCGACTCTTCCGGATGGTCTCCTCGACCACCTCCGCCGTCGACCCCGAGTCGCCCAGCGAGTTCCGCTACCACGAGCAGGATGGCGTGATCTGGGGCGAGTACACCGGGGACACCGTGACATTCGGTCGCTGCGTCGGCACCCGGCAGGGCGACGAGATCGCGATCACCTTCGTCCACGTCCTGGTGGATGGCGGCCGCGTGGTCACGGGGGAGGGGCGCAGCGAGATCGAGCAGGGCGAGGACGGCGCGCTGCGGCTCGTCGAGCACTACGAGATGCACGGCAAGCCCCAGCGCAGCGTCTGCGCCGAGGTGCTCTGACCCCTCCGCGCTCCGCAGGGCGCCCGGTCACCGGGCGTCGAAGGAGTCCCGCCCCTGCGCGGCCGGAGTCCACCGGGTCATGCCCAGCCGCGCCGCGTCGGGCCGCTCCGGGATGTCGGAGGGGAGCACGTAGGGCTTCCTCACCACCTCATCCAGCACCACCACGCTGACCACCGTGCGCACCTGCGGCAGCAGGGCGATCACCCCGGTGGCGAACTCGTGGACACGGCTGACGTCGGTGGCGCGCACCAGCAGCATCGCATCGTGCTCGCCCGTGGTGATCGCGCAGTACTCGACATCCGGCATCGCGATCACGCGCTCACGGAACTGCGGCCACGTCTGCGGATGCACGGTGACGAACACGAGCGCGCAGATCGACAGCCCCGCCTTCTCGGCGTCCACCCGCGCCGAGAACCCGGTGATCACGCCGTCATGGGTGAGCTGCTCGAGGCGGGAGTAGGCCGTCGCCCGGGAGATGCCCACCCGCTCGGCCAGCGCCGCCATCGAGATCCGTCCGTCCACGCGGAGGATCTCCAGGATCTGTGCGCTGACCGCATCCATCGGCGCATTTCGTCCAGACTTCCCTGGAGCGTTCCCGTGCTTGCTGGACATTGTGTCTACTCCTGGCGCTGGAGGGCTACGGTCTGGTCTCGATAGACGGCTATTGATGGACGGATCGTTGTCGATTGTGTCACTGTTGCCGAACTCGTCCAACGATCCCGAGGGATGCCGGCCACGCCGACGTCCTGATCCTTCCCCAGCCCGCAGGAGCCGAAGATGCTGCCCACCCGTCGTACCTTCCTCGTCACCGGAAGCGCGGCCGCGCTGACCCTCAGCGCCTGCTCCGGCGGGAACTCCGGCAACAGCAGCGGCGGAGGCGCCGAGGAGGCCGGCGGCGGCACGCTCGTGATCGACACCGCCTTCTCGATCGAGACCGGCGACCCGGGCCACACCTACGACCCCACCGGCAACATGGTCGCCAAGGCGATCTACGAGCCGCTGGTCGACTTCGAGGGCTCCGACGTCAGCACCCCCGTGCCGGGCCTCGCCTCGTGGGAGCAGAACGAGGAGGCGACCGAGTTTACCTTCACCCTCGTCGCGGACCGCACCTTCTCCGACGGTGCCCCGATCACCGCGGACGATGTCGTCTTCACCATCGAGCGGGTCAAGGGCATGGCCGAGGCCAAGCCCAACTTCCTCCTCGCCGGCATCGCTGTGGAGAAGGTGGACGAGACCACGGTCGTGTTCACCACCGAGGCGCCGATGCTGCAGCTGCCCGCCATCCTCGCGAACCCCGCGCTGGGCATCGTCAACTCCGCCGTCGTCATCGACAACGGCGGCGCCACCGACGGCTCGGACACCGCGCAGGAGTTCCTCAACGGCGCCTCCGCCGGATCGGGCCCGTACACGCTGGAGAGCCTCGACCTGAGCAGCCAGGTGGTGCTCGCCGCGAACCCCGAGTACACCGGATCGGCCCGCGCCGGCTACAGCCGCGTGGTCATCCGCAACGTCTCCGAGAGCGCGACCCAGCTGATGAACCTGCAGGGCGGCGACACGATGGTCGCCCTCGACCTCAACGGGGACCAGGTCGCCGATCTCGGTGACGACCTGGTGCTGGACTCCGTCCCCTCGGGCCAGAGCCTGTTCCTGCTGCTGAACCAGTCCGAGGAGGTCGCCGAGGAGCTCGCGAACCCCGAGCTCGCCGAGGCCATCCGGTACGCCCTGGACTACGACTCCCTGCTCGAGCTCGCCGGCACCGGCTCGGTGCAGGCCACCGGCGTGATCCCGCCCGGGTTCGAGGGCGCGCTGCCCGAGGGCGTCGTCCGCGACCTCGACCGCGCCAGGGCAGCGCTCGAGGAGGCCGGGTACGACGGCCGGACCCTGCGCCTGCAGTTCCCCAACGACTACCCGGTGGGCGGTGTCGAGTTCACCCCCATCGCCGAGCGCATCCAGGCACAGCTGAAGGAGATCGACCTCGAGGTCGAGCTCGCACCGGCGCCGTTCGCGACCGAGCTCGACGCCTACACCAGCGGCCGTGAGGCCTTCGGGCTGTGGTTCTGGGGCCCGGACTACGCCGACTCCGCGAACTTCCTGCCCTTCGGCCCGGGACAGACCGTCGGCCTGCGCGCCGGCTGGGAGGAGGAGGCGGACCCGGAGATCGCCGAGCTCGCCGCCGCGGCGGTCAGCGCCACCGACCCCGACCAGCGCGAGCAGGATTTCACCGCCTTCGCCGAAGCGATGCAGGAGGCTGGCCCCTTCGTGCCCCTGATCGTGCCGGCGCGCAACATCGCGGCCTCCGCGGAGGTCGACGGCGCGGTGTACAACTCGCTGTGGGACATGGCCATCGGCGACATCGCCCCGGCCTCCTGAGACACCGATGAGCAGCACCACCCGCACGGCGCGCACCCGCTCGCCGCTGATCGGCTATCTGGGCCGACGGATCGCCACCTCCGTGCTGATCCTGCTCGGCGTCACCATGGTCACCTTCGCCCTGACCAACCTGGTGCCCGGCGACCCGGTCTCGGCCGCGCTCGGCGAAGGCGCCTCCCAGAACCCGGAGACCCGCGAGGCGTTC
>JAAZLF010000584.1 GCA_012799425.1 Actinomycetales bacterium
GCAGGGAGCCGACGTCCCTGGTCAGCGGCTGGAACGGGCGGTGCGCCCGCGCACGACGCCGACGAACTCCTGGCGCACCTCGTCGTCGGCGGCCTTCGGCCAGGCCAGCGCGATCCGGGTGGGCGCCGCATCGGTCCGGGGACGGGCGACGACGTCCTTTCGGTGGTGGAGCCGGGCGAGCGACAGCGGCATGCGGGTGTAGCCGACGCCGGTCGCGACCACGGCGACCCTGTCGGCGGCGTCGTCGAGGTGCTCGGCGAGGATCTCGGTCTCGTCGCCGAGGTCCTCCTCGCTGAGCTCGTCGTGCAGGCTCAGCACGTTCTCGGTCCCGACGACGATCGCGGCGCGCTCCTCCCACAGCGGCACCAGGTGGTGCTCCGCGACCTCGTGGGGGAGCCGCACGAAGCACATGTCCACCTCCCCCTCCTCGAGCACGGCGCGCTGGCGGGACAGCGGGACGGGGACCAGGTCGAGCCAGGCCTGACGGCGACCGGACTTCCAGCGGCGCAGGAAGCGGTCGGGCTCGACTCCGGGCACGAAGCCGACGCGGAGGGTGGTGGCGTGCATGCCCTCAGCCTACGACTCCTGGGCGGGCTCCTGCTGCGCGCGCTCGGTGCGGGCCAGGACCCGCAGCAGGTCGGCGTTGAACCGGCCCGGCGCCACGAGGTTCACCATGTGGTTCCCGTACGGGAGGACCTCCACACGACCGCGCTCGGCTGCGGCGGCGAGCTCCCGCTCGTGCATACGGAACTGATCACCGCGCCCGTGCAGGAGGGTCACCGGCACCGTGATCCGCCGCAGATCCGCTCGGAGGTCGAGCGAGGCGGCCGCGGCGAAGGCCGGGGCGACGACGGAGACGTCGGCGCGTCCCCCGCGGAGATAGGCGCGGGCTCCGTCGGCGCCCAGGAGCTGGCGGAACATCCATCCGCCGTCGCGCATCCCTGGCACCAGCTCGGCCACCGTGAAGAGGCGGCCGTACAGACGGGCACCGCGGGGCCCGGGCTGCATCGCGGCGCCGCAGGCGACGAGGCCGCCCAGCGGTCCCGCTGCGCTGCCGACGTCGGCGGCGGCACGGATCGCAAGCATCCCGCCCAGCGAGCTGCCCACCAGATGCACGGGCGCCCCGGTGCGTGCGTGGCCGGCCCGGACCGCAAGCGCGATGGTCTCCAGTGCCACCTCCAGCGTGAAGGGCTCTGCGCGCCGGCCGCCGTGTCCGGGCAGGTCCGGGGTCAGCACGTGGTGCCCGGCTGCGCGGAGGGCGGGCAGCTGGAGGTCCCATTGGCTGTGGGAGGTGCGGGTGCCGTGGATCAGGACCACGGGCCAGGGGGCGCCGGGCCGGAGGTCGCTCATCGCTGCGCCGCCGCGCCGCATTCCTGCGCACGACGGTGCAGGATCTTCGCGAAGCGCTTGGGGCGCGAGAGGTTCACGATGTGCCCGGCGTCCTCGAGGATCACCAGCTCGCCCTTACGTGCGGCCTCGACGAAGAGCGCCTCGTGACGGCGGAAGGGGTCGTGCTCACCGTTGACGAAGGTGACGGGGACGTCGATCGCACCGACATCGGCGAGCAGATCCAGCCCGCCGATGAAGCGCACCACGGACCCGACCACGCCGTGGGCACGCCCACCTCCGTAGTAGCGCTTGGCCGCCTTGCGGGTGTGTCTGCGGGCGAAGGCGCGACTGACCCGGGCGTCGGAATCCCCGGGTAGCCGATCCTTCATCGTGATCCACAGCCCGTACAGGCGTGCCGTCGCCGGGCCCGGCACGATCGTGCAGCCGGCCGCGACGACTCCGGCCACGGAGCCGGGGCGGGCCCCTGCCCAGTGGAGCGTGAGGAAGCCGCCGAGGGAGAGCCCTACCAGCAGCGGCGGCTCCTCACAGGCGCTGACCGCCTCGTCGATGGTCTCCAGCGCTGCGGCAAGTGTGAACGGCTCACCTCGCCGACGTCCGTGACCTGGCAGGTCCGGCGCGAGGACCTCGTAGCCGAGCTCGTGCAGGCGCCGCACCTGCCCCTTCCACATCGTGCGCGAGGAGCGGACGGCGTGGACCAGCACGATGCTGCGCGTCATGTCCCCTCCCCCGGGCGGCACCGCGGCCGGCTCCCGGAAGAAGCGTACCGGCTGCGGTCCGGCCCTGCTGATCCCGTGACGGGCGGCTCCTCCGGCCGGTCGTGCCGCAGCGAGCGAGCCGCATCCTCCTCATTGCGTGCGGTACCGCTTCGTGAACTCCGTGGGCGAGATCCCGTGATGACCGGTGAACACGCGACGGAAGGAGTTGACGTTGGTGTACCCCACGCGGTGGGCGACCGCGTCGAGGGTCGCGTCCGAGCGCAGCAGGATCGCCGCCGACTCCATGCGGATGCGGATCCGCCACTGGCGCAGCGTCATCCCCGTCTCCTGACGGAAGGCCCTCTCGACCGTTCGCGTCGAGGTGTGAACAGATTCCGCCAACTCTTCGATGCTGCGGATGTCTCCGGGATTGAACCGCAGCGTCTCCGCGATGAGCAGAGCGGGCTCGCTCCGGGGCAGAGGCAGAGCGTTCGAGAGCACCGGACGATCCTCGATCAGCGCGAGGATCTGCCGAGCCAGGTTCGCCTCGGGCCGCACGCGTGTGCTCGAGGAGACGCAGTGGGCGAGCATCAGCGTGCGCAGGTCCCGGTCGACCGTCACCATGGTCGGGACCCTCAGGGTGGTCGCCGTCTCCGCCGCTTCGAAGAACAGCGGC
>JAAZLF010000585.1 GCA_012799425.1 Actinomycetales bacterium
TCCTCGGCGTGGAAGTGGACGTGCCGGCGCACATCGAGGATCACCCGGGAGACCTGGTCATCGCGCGTGCGGGCCGCCCCGATCATGTCCATCAGGTGGCGCAGGGACACGAAGCGCTCCTCCGCGAGCTCACGATCGCGGGAGATGTCGTGCAGAGCGGTGCCGGCCACGGCCTCCTCGAGGGCGCGCTTGAACTCGTCCAGCGCCGCCAGGTGCACCGGACGCATCGACAGCTGCAGATAGCGGCCGGAATGGAACTCCACCTGCGCCAGCAGAGCGTTGATCCGCTGCAGCCTCTTGCGGATCTCGGCGGGCTCCCGGGCGATCGCCGTGGCCAGCGCCTGCACATCGCCGAGCGTGTTGCCGGTGAAGAACTCGAAGAAGCGGTCCTCGACCTCGGGCAGCTTCTCCTCCTCGATCCGCTGCAGGATCGCGAGGTAGTCGTCGACGCCCTCGAGCGAGGGTGCGGTGTCCCCGGCGGTGGCGGGCCAGCGGCGGGAGAACTCGCGCATCGCGGTGCGCATGTCCTCCTCGGCACGGGAGGTGCGGCGCGTGAGGTCCATCAGCTCCGCGTCGAGGGTCGCCGAGGCGTCCTTGGTGACCTGGTCGATGGTGGAGAGCACCAGGGTGGGGGCGATCGCGGCGAAGCGCTCGGCCAGCTCCTCCTCGACCTCGGGGTCCAGGGAGGATTCCGCGATCCGCTCCCGGGCCTCGGCGAGGCGCTCCTCGGCCCGCTCCGCCTGCTCGGCCAGCTTGCCGGCGGTGCGCACCACCTCCAGCAGCTCCTCATCGCTGCCGGCGATGGACTGCTCGATGTCCTCGATCTGGCGGGCCAGCTCGGCGAGCGCGGCCGAGCCGTCCTCGGCGGCGCGCACCATGTCACGCAGGTTCGCCACACGGCGGGCGACCGAGGCGGCATCGATGTCGTCCCAGGTGACGGCGCTGATCATCTGGAGGGCGTAGAGCCGCTCCTGGCGCCGCTCACGTTCGGTCTCGACGTCCTTGCGGCGCGCCTGCGCCTCGAACAGCGCCTGTTCGGCGCGGGTGCGCTCGGTCTCGAACACGGCCCGTTTGGCGCGGTTGTCGAAGCCGAGCACCCACTGGGAGCGGTCGTTGATGGAGCGGTCGGCGTTCTTCTCATGCCGGGTCGCGGAGTGCTTGATCTGGCCGGAGCGCAGCACTGCACGGTTCAGCCGCGTGAACTCCTCGAGGCTCTCGGCGCAGGTGTAGTCCATGCGGGCGGCGATCTCGTGGGAGAGCCAGACGTGGAACTCTCCGTCCTTGACGTCGAGCTTGGCCGCCAGGGAGCGCTCGTCGATGTTCTTCGCGGGGCGGCGCAGGTCGGTGTTGACGCGGTTGTAGGAGATCCGGCGCCGCAGCTTCGTGCGGTCGATGACGGAGGCGACCTCGCGGTACACCCGGTCCGGGACCAGGATGGAGCGGGCCAGGCCGCGCAGCGCCTGCTCGGCGGCGGCCGTCCATTCCTCCTCGCCGGAGCGCACCTGGAGCAGCTCCGCGGCGAACGGCAGCTCGGTGGGGGCGATGCCCACCTCGGAGGCGATGTGGTCACGCAGGGCGACGTCCTCGGAATGGAGGTTCGAGGCGCGCGAGGTGAGGGAGGCGAGCTCCTCCCGCGTGCGTGCGAGGGTCTGCGCCAGCTCGCGCACGGACGCCTCGGCCTCCCAGCGCGCGGCGTCGGCCCCCTTCTCCTCCGATTCGAGGGTCTCCTTCATGGCAGTGACCTCGCGCTGCAGGGCCAGGAACATGTCCTCCCCCGCCGGAGTGCCCAGCTCGACGGTCGCCAGCTGGGCGGCGAACTCGGTGCCCCGCTCGCGGCGGCGCTCCCGCTCGACCTCGAGCCCGGCGATCTGCTGCTTCCAGTCGTCGATCTCGCCACCGCCGGCGCGCCGGCGCTGCTCCTTGAGCTGGGCGAGGTCGGAGCGGGCCTCGGCCACGTCCTGGGTCAGGCGCCTCTGCTGCGCCTGGAGACGATCGAGCTCGAGCTGGAGGCCCCCGGTCTCCTCCCCCAGCAGCCGCACCAGGTGCTGGGCGGCGAACACATCGATGTCTGCGCGGCGGTCCACCAGCTCTCCGCCGCGCTCGCGCATCGCGGACCAGTCCTCATGGTTCCCGCGCAGGCCGCGCAGCAGGTCGCGCTGCTCGCGGGCCGTCACCAGCGCCTCGTACACCTCGGAGAGGTTGTGGAAGTTCGCGAGCGCCTGGTCGGCGAGGTCGAAGGTGCGCGGCGCATCGAGCATGTAGTCGCGCAGCAGCCCGTTGACATCGCCGAGCTCCTTGGCGGACTGGATCTTGTGCAGCAGGCCCAGCGCCTTCTCGTCCGGGATCCCCAGCAGCTGGCAGAAGGCCGCGCGGTACTCGCGGAACTGGCGGAAGGTCTGCGTGCCGGGGTGCGCGGCCTCGAGCGCCTTGCCCTCGATCTGGGTGGAGACGAACTGGCGCAGGTCGGTGACGTCCAGCGGGGTGCGCGCGATGACGTACAGGCTCTTGACGTCGGAGTCGGCGGTGTGGCCGGCGTGCAGCAGGAGCAGGCGCGAGAGCTGGACCGTGCCTCCCTGCCCGTCGCTGTAGCGCAGCGTGAGCACCGACAGGGTGGTCTTCTCCCGCAGCACCTCCTGGCTGAACTCGCCGGTGGCCTGGTCGTAGTGCATCGCCCACGCGCCGCGCACGTAGCTGGCCACGGTGCGGCGGTACTTCGAGCGGTTCGGGCCGGCATCGGAGGCGGCGGCGTTGAACTGCAGGGTGCGTGGCGGGGTCAGCAGCGCGCTGATCGCATCGAGCAGGGTCGACTTGCCGGTGCCGGGGCCGCCGGTGAGGAAGAAGCCCTTGGAGGAGACCTTCAGGTCATGGGTGCCGTGGAAGGTGCCCCAGTTCGACACCTGCACGGCGACCAGTCGCCACTGACCCGGGTGCGGATGCTCGGGGTCGCGCTGCGCCGGCTCGGCGGCGGCGTCGGGCTCGGCCATGCCGGGGAGGTCGAGGGTCTCGGCTGCGGGATTCACCCCTGCAGGGTACCGAGTCCCACGGCATGACGCAGGCACGAAGCGGCAGGCCTCCGCACGTCGGCCTGTCCTAGGTCGGTCGTTCCCAGGGGGCAGGTGCGGCCAGATAGCGTTCGAGGAAGCTCTGCAGATCACGGCGAGTGCGCTCGGAGGCCGCCCCTTCCTCCTGGTTCAGGCAGAAGGTGTCGAACCTGCGCAGCGACTCGAGCGCGTCGAGCCTCTGACCGGCGTCCGGAGCACCGAGATCGACGTAGAGGTAGTTGGGCTGGGTGGGCACCGACAGTCCCTGCGCGAAGGCGTACCAATGGTGGAGGGACGAGGCGAGCGAGATGTCGCCCGGCGAGCGGAAGTGCGCAGCGCGGGTGCGCTGCACGGCATCCGAGTTCTCCCTCTCTATCTGTGCGAGCACGCTGCGCAGCTGAGGATGCACCGTGTGCCGGATCTTCGTGCGGACGTCCATGCCGAAGCGTCGCGCCATGATGTCGCGGCCGTTCTTCGCAGCGGCCATGATCGGGAGGTCCTCGGTGCTCACCGGCCCGGGATCGATCGGAAGGTCCGAGGGGAAGAATCGCGCGACACCGTCGGCGGCGAAGAAGTCTCCCGGGTACGCCATGCGGCCGAAGAAGACGTCATCGTTCAGATAGAGGTAGTGCTCGGCGAGACCGGGGATCCGATGGAGCGCTGACTCGATCGCATGCGAGTTGAATCGGCTGCCGCCCAGGAGCTCTCGGTGGTCGACGATGCGGATGCGATCATCGGCGGGGTCCAACCACTCGGGCACCTGGTCGTCCGTCACGATGTGGATGCGTCGCACCCAGTTCGCGTAGCGGTGCACGGAACGCAGCGAGAACCGCAGCTCATCGGTGTTGAGGTACCTGCTCGGGTCCGTCGCCGAGGCGTGCGGGTCCGGCGCTGCGGCGTCCTCTCCTCGGCTCCGCGCGAGAGCCGCCTGAAGGCGCTGGCGCCACAGCGGATCCGAGCCGTCCACCCAGGTGTAGACCAGGTCGATCGGCATCTCGGGCTCCGGCGCCGATGACGCTCGAGCGCGGGGCTCGAGGCTCCCCGTCGCGAGCGTCTCCCATTGCGCGACGGGCACGCGCCTGATGCCGGCGAGCGCGTCTCCCACGTGATGATCCCCGTCACGACGGAGCACGTCGATCATCACGTCGAGATCCGGGATCGGCCCGAGCGCGCGATCGCCGACGGCGAAGTGCGGCCGCACACGCAGGCAGTGGCGGTTCATCTGCTGGACCTCCCAGTGCGGCGCCAGGGATGCGAGACGCTCCAGCACGGCGGGGAGGTCCTGCGCACGAAGGGCGAGACGGCGCGGGTGACGCGCGACGCTCGGGGTGAGGAGCACGGTCGCCGGTGCGACAGCCCCCAGCACCTCCTCGAGCGCGCCCTCGCGCTGAGAGTGCAGATCAGGTGCGTCGAGCACGCGGGCCTGGCGACGCGGTCCCAGCACCGAGAGACGGATGTTTCCCGGCGCGGCACCGGGGAGACGGCTGTTCACAGCTGCGCTCAGCCAGCGGGTGGCGTCCCCACGGCGAAGCTTGGCCGCGGCTCGTCGGGACATGCTCACGGACAGGCATCCTACGGGAGTCCCCTGCCGCCCTGCACCGCAGAGGTTCACCACGCGTTCACCTTGCTATAGTCCGGATCTCGGCTGCTCCGGGCGCACCCGGAGCTCGTCCACAGCGCCCTGCTCGACGGAACGCGATCACGTCAGTGCGGGCCGTCCCCACCCCCACCCCCTGAGAGAGGACCGTCGAGGATGCCGTTGCGCACCACTCTGCGCCGTCTCCGCAGCCTCGAGTCGATCGTGGCGCAGACTGCCCGCCGTGATCTTCAGAGGCGCCGTGTCCGACGCCTGGACGCGGCGGTCGCCGCGCCGGGAATGATCGAGAGCGTGCAGTTCGATGCACCCGCGCTCCATCGCTCCCGTGAGCTTCCGGCACGCACAGTGCCGCTGCGCTCGCCTCGAGAGCACTCACAGGAGCTGATCGGACAGGTCCAGGCCCTTCTCCACGGTGCCGGCATACCCACCGCAGACTTCCTCGTCCACACCGCCGCCGACCGCACCCTGGGCATCCGTGCGGAGCACTGGAGCCGCGCGACGGAGCTGATCGCCAAGAATCTCGACCAGGTCCTCGTGGGGACCGGAGCCCGCCGCGCCGGCACCGCGCTCTACAGCCCGCACCCCGCCGAAGAGGACGTCGAACGGTCGCCGATCATCTATGTCCTCGCTCCAGCTGTCTCACGACACAGGGGACGCGTGGTCAAGCGCTACGGCTTCGAGACGGCCCTGCGCCTGCACCGTTGGAACTACGACGCCGAGACGGGCGGATACACGGCCGCACGATGGAACCCGCGCGCAGTGCAGCTGTCCGCCTCGGCCTTCCGCACCACTCCGCTTCCACCCCTCGGTCACCGTGAGCCCTCCTCCCCCGCTCCTGTGGCAGGTCCGGCGCACATCGCTGGTGAGGATCCGCTGGATCCGCTGGCGCAGACTCCGCTGATGGCTGTCGACTTCCCGATCGACGTGGTCTACACGTGGGTGGACGGCACCGATCCGCAGTGGATCGCCCGCAAGCGCGCTGCGGCGGAGCAGAACACCGGCGAGCGGATGAGCGAAGCCGCGGCCGCGGATCTGCGCTTCGTCGCCCATGACGAGCTGCGTCACTCGCTGCGTTCGCTCGAGCAGTACGCCCCCTGGGTTCGCCACATCTATCTGGTGACCGACCGCCAGCGCCCGGAATGGCTGCGCGAGGATCATCCTCGGATCACCGTGGTGGACCACACGGAGATCGCCCCGGAAGGCTCCCTCCTGCCGAGTTTCAACTCGCAGGCGATCGAAGCGAACCTGCACCGCATCGAGGGGCTGAGCGAGCACTTCATCTACTTCAACGATGATGTGTTCCTCTCGTCCCCGATCGCGCCGGACCTGTTCTTCCATCCGAACGGGATCGCGTCCATGTACCTCTCGAAGGCCCATGTCGGTCCCGGTGAGCCGATCCAGGCAGAGCCCGCGTCGGACTCCGCCGGGAAGAACGCTCGAGCCCTCGTCCGCGAGGTCAGCGGTCGACGGGTCTCCCGCAAGCTCTTCCACACGCCCTTCGCGCTGCAGCGCTCCGTCTCCCAGGAGATCGAACATCGCTGGCCAGAGGTCGTCCAAGCCACCCGGGACTCGCAGTTCCGTCGCATCGACGACATCACCCTGTCCGGGGCGCTGCACATGAACTACGCCTACGCGACCGGCCGCGCCGTGACCCATAGCATCCGCTATCGCTATCTGAACGTCGGCTCAGCCGGCGCGGCGAAGAAGCTGCGACGGCTCCACAAGGACCGCGATGTGCTGCAGACGTTCTGTCTGAACGAGGCCACGCAGGAGCTGCCGCCCGAGGTGATCGACCAGCAGGTGCGGGACTTCCTCGCGCACCGCTTCCCGGACGTCAGCTCCTTCGAGAAGCTGGACGCCGCGGTCTGAGCCGATGCGCGCTCAGCCCTCCGGTCGGCCCTTGCGCCAGTACCCCATGAAGGAGACCTGGCGGCGGTCGATGCCGAGCTCGGAGACGAGGTGTCGGCGGAGGCTCTTGATGGTGCCGGCCTCACCGGCGAGCCAGGCGTAGAAGGCTCCCTGACCAGTGGTGGTCTCCCACAGGATGGTCGAGTCGATGTCGATGTCCTCGAGTTCGGAGCTCGCCCCGCCGGGGTCCCCGGCCTCCTCGCGGAAGGCCTGCGCGCTGTCGCACATCAGCCGCTCGACCTCGGCGGTCATCAGCTCGCCGTGGGGGCGGTCGCCGCGGGCGAGCCAGGTGACCTGGACTCCGGAGCGGCTGAGGATCTGCTGCTCGTCGGAGGCGTGGGGAACCTCGATCACCGCATGGCCGCTGATCGAGTCGGGCAGCGCTTCGAGGATCCCGCAGATGGCGGGCAGGGCGGTCTCGTCGCCTGCCAGGAGCACGGTGCGGGCGCTGCCGGGCCGGAACTCGATGCCGCCGTACTCGGGGCCGACGAGGTGCTTGTTGGGGCCGAGCATCACCAGGGTGTCGCCGACCTGGGCGGCGCTCGCCCAGCGTGCCGCGACGCCGCTTCCGAAGGTCTCCTCGGGCTCGAGGTGGAGCACGAAGTCCACATCGATCTCGGGATGCTCGGTGTGGTTGCCGGGATGGCCGGCGCCGCGCATCTCGCGCACGCTGTAGGTGCGCATCCAGCCGCGGTCGGCGGGTTCGATCTGCAGCCAGCGGCGGTACCAGTCGGCATGCGTGGCGGGATCCAGCACTGCTCCGGGGCGCACGGAGGCGAAGTGGTCGGCGCTCGCCTCGGGTCCGGGGATGATCATCTTGATCCGGAGGTCCAGCGGGTGGCCGCCGGTGCCGAAGTGCACGAGGTCCGGGGAGGTGAAGGTGAGCCGCCGCAGGCTCCGGCCGAGCGGACGGACCGCGGCGACGGTGAGCTCGTAGGCGAGCTGTGGGCTGTGCTCGAGCGCCGGGACGAGCTCGGTGGTGGTCGGAGCGGGGCTCTGGGCGGTCGTGGTCATCGTGTCCTCCTGCAGTGCGGGGGCGGTCTCGGGCGCGGGTGCGGTGTCGGGTACGGGCCTGTCGCGGCCCAGGGGCAGCACCATCGGGGTGCCGGTGACGGGGTCGGGGATGACCCGGGAGTCGAGGGCGAACACCTCGTGGACCATCTGCTCGGTGATGACCTCCGCGGGGGCGCCCTCGGCGTAGATCTCCCCCGCTCGGACGGCGACCAGGTGATCGGCATAGCGGGAGGCGAGGTTGAGGTCGTGGAGCACGATCCCCACGGTGGTGCCCCGACTGCGGTTGAGGTCGCTGACCACGTCGAGCACCTCGAGCTGATGGGTGACGTCCAGGAAGGTCGTGGGCTCGTCCAGCAGCAGCACCTCGGTCTGCTGGGCGAGCGCCATCGCGATCCAGACCCGTTGACGCTGCCCGCCGGAGAGCTCCTCGAGCAGGCGGTCGGCGAGCTCGTCGGTGCGGGTCGCGGCGAGGGCGTCGGCCACGGCCTCCTCGTCCTCGGGCCGCCACTGCTGGAACAGCCCCTGATGCGGGAAGCGACCCCGGGAGACCAGCTCGCGCACGGTGACCCCGTCAGGGGCGATCGGGGTCTGCGGGAGCAGGCCGAGGCGCCGGGCGAGCTCCTTGCCCCGCAGGGAGCGCAGATCCTTCCCGTCGAGCACCACGCTGCCGGAGCGGGGCGTGAGCAGGCGGGACATCCCGCGCAGGAGCGTGGACTTCCCGCAGCCGTTGGCGCCGACGATGATCGTCACCGCCCCCTCGGGCAGGGACAGGCTGAGGTCGCGCACGATGTCGCGGCGGTCGTAGGCCAGGTGCAGGTGCTGTGCGTGGATCAGTGCCATCGGGGTCACCTTCCGTTCGCTGAGGACGAGGTGCGGGTCAGGAACCACAGCAGGAACGGTGCACCGAGCGCGCCGGTGATGACGCCGGCGGGCATGTCGGTGGCGCCGAAGGCGTTCTGACCCAGGAAATCGGCGAGCAGGACGATCGTGGCGCCGATGGCTGCTGCGACCGGGAAATGGGCGCGGCCCACGAGCATGCGCGCCAGCGGTCCGGAGAGGAAGGCCACGAACGACAGCGGTCCGGTGACCGCGACGGTCAGCGCCGACAGCAGCACTCCCACCAGGATCAGGGCGATCCGGGTGCGGGGCACGGCCAGGCCGAGCGAGGTGGCGGTGTCGTCTCCCAGCTGGAGCACCCTCAGCCGGGCCACCAGCACCGCCAGCAGCGGGATGAGGACCACCGGGGCGAGCGCGAGGACGCGGGCCCGTTCCCAGGTCGCCGAGGACAGCGAGCCGATCATCCAGTGCATGACATCCCCCGCGGTGCGGGTGTCGATGCGGGTGAGCAGGTAGCTGATCAGTGCACTGAGCGCCGCGCCGACGCCGACTCCCACCAGCACGAAGCGGTTGTCGACCGCGCCGGCGGAGCCGCGCCGGCCGGCGCCGGCGGCAGCCAGGGTCACCGTCGCGGAGAGCAGGCCCCCGCCCAGGGCGCACCAGAACAGCATCGCTCCGGAGGCCTGGAGGACGGCGATGGCGATCACGGCGCCGGCGGAGGCGCCGAGGGTCACGCCGATCACGTCGGGGCTCGCCAGCGGATTGCGCAGCAGGGTCTGGAAGATGGTGCCGGAGAGCCCGAAGGAGATGCCGGCCAGGATCGCGACCACCGCGGTGGGCAGGCGCGAGTCCATCACGATGAAGGAGATCCCGGGGATCTCCTCCCCCATGAGCACGGCGAGGGCCTCGCGCGCGGGCACCACCGGGCTGCCCAGCAGCACGCTGGCCACGGCGGCGACGATGACGAGCACGGCGAGGCCGATCAGGGACAGCGCGCCGCGGTTCACAGCCCCACCTGCCTGCGCGAGCGGATCAGCACGATGAACACGGGCACGCCGATCAGCGCGGTCATCACGCCGACCTGCACCTCGGCGGGCGGGGCGATCACGCGGCCGATCACGTCGGCGAGGAGGATCAGCACCGGGCCGGCCAGGAGCGTCAGCGGCACGATGCGGCGGTAGTCGCCGCCGACGAGCAGCCGGACCGCGTGCGGGACCACCAGGCCGAGGAAGCCGATGGGGCCGGCGAGGGCCACGGCCGCGCCGCACAGCAGGATGATCGCGATGCCGAGCCCGGTCCTGGCGACCTTGACGTTGACGCCCAGTCCGACGGCCGCGTCGTCGCCCAGGGACAGGGCGTTCAGGGTGGGGCCTGCCAGCAGCACGATCAGCAGTCCTGCGCCCATGAAGGCGCCCACCGTGGCGACCTCCGGGAGGCTGCGGGCGCCCAGCGTGCCGACCTGCCAGAACCGCATCCGGTCCAGGGAGCTCTGGTCCAGCAGGACCAGGGCGTTGATGACGGAGCCGAGCCCTGCGGTGACCGCGGCGCCGGCGAGGGCGAGCTTGACCGGGGTGGCTCCGTCCCTCCCCAGCGAGGAGACGGCGTAGACCACCACGGTGCCGATCGCGGCGCCGACGAAGGCGAAGGCCATGAACTCGGTGACGGTCGAGATCGACAGCAGGTAGATGCCCGTCACCACGGCCGCTGCGGCACCGGCGTTCAGCCCCAGGATGCCCGGGTCGGCGAGGGGGTTGCGGGTCATGCCCTGCATGGCGGCACCGGCCACGGCGAGGGAGCCGCCGACGGCGATGCCCGCGACCGTGCGTTCGAGCCGGGCGCGGATCACCACGTGATCCGTCAGCGCCGGATCGAACGCGGTCAGCGCCGCCCAGACCGTGTCAGGGCCCACGGTGCGTGCCCCGATCAGCAGGGACAGCCCGCTCGCCGCCACCAGGGCGAGGGCCCCGCCGGTGAGGGCGAGCAGCGGTGCACGGGCCATCTCAGCCCTGCGAGGCGTGGACGGCGTCGAGCACGGAGGGCACGACGTTCTCGATGGCCCACGGGAGGCTGAGCGCGCTGGCGGCGGAGATCGACAGGGTCAGGTGGTCGTCGTCGGTGATCACCAGTGCGCCGCTGGCCACGGAGGGGATCTGCGCGAACAGCGGGTTGTCCTGGAAGCTCTCGACGGTGTCGCCCGCGGCGCCCCAGGTGTAGAAGATGTCGCTGTCGAGCTCATCGGCCCGTTCGGCCGACCAGGTGAAGGCGAAGGCGCCGTCGTCCTCGGTGTTCTCGGTGACCACCTCGGCCTGGGTCATGCCGAGGGCGGTGAAGAAGCGGGGCCGGGTGTCACCGGCGGTGTAGATGTTGATCGAGTCGTCGGACAGTCCCAGGGTCCCGGCGATGAAGGTGGACTCCTTCACCTGAGGGTTCTCCTCGCCCACGGCGGCGAGCTGCGCGGTGACGTCCTCGATGATCTTCTCTGCCTCGGCGGCACGGCCGGTGGCGGCGCCGATCGCGGTCAGGGTGTCCTGCCAGGACGTGGTGTAGTTGGGGTCGACCGGGCCGATGGTGGGGGCGATCTTCGTGAGCTGGTCGTAGTCGTCCTGGGTGAGGCCCGAGTAGGCGGCGATGATCAGGTCGGGGGTCAGCGCAGCGATCTCGTCGAAGTTGACGCCGTCGTTCTCGGAGTAGGTGGCCGGGGCCGCGTCGCTGCCCCAGGGGGCGCCGAGCTCCTCGAGCGCGGTGTCGATCCAGTCCGTCGAGCTGTTGTCGTTGCCTCCCCATTCGACCAGGGGAACGCCGACGGGGACGATGCCCAGCGCGAGGGCGCTGTCTGCGTTGACCCACGAGACGGTGGCGATGCGCACCGGCTCCTCGGTGATCTCCGTGGAGCCGTAGAGATGCTCGACGGTGACCGGGAAGGCCCCGGGGTCCGCGGACCCCGCCCCTGCTGCGGGTGTGTCGCCGCTCTCGGCCCCGCCGCAGGAGGCGAGGACGGGCGCGGACAGCAGGGGCAGCGCGATGAGTGCGCGACGCGAGAACTTCACAGGGGCTCCTCCGAGAGGGCGGCGCGCCGGCCGGTGATCCGGTCGAGCTCCGAGGGTGCGGGCAAGTAAGGCGAGCCTGACCTTATTCCGCAAGCCCGCCGGGGCGCAATTGATCGGCGCAGATTCGTCCGCACCGCCTCCCCGCGCTGGTCATGCCAGGCGCGAATCCCGCCCGACGTGCGATGCAGGTCACTCCGCGGCGGCGCCGGGGCGCCCTGCCGGAGACCTCCGCCACCATCACGTCGCTCCGCGTTCATCCGTGGTTCACGTTGGTATAGTCGCGAGATCACAGGCCCTGCCGATACATCGCAGCGGCCATCACGCTCCCGCTCACCTCCCGCTCGGCGACTCCCCGGTGACCGGGCCCGGTCCCGCCGACATCATCAGGAGGATGGATGCTGGACGCGTCATGCGGCCGCCGCCCCCCGGGCGGATCGGCGCCGACGGATCAGCCCTCGCCGGCCACGCACTCGACCGTTCTGCAGTCCACGGACCATGCCTCCTCCCCCGCCCTGTGGGGCGAGGTCTTCCCCGCATCGGTGTGGCGGAGGGTGCTGGACGAGCGCACGGTGACCGTCGCCGTCGACACGCCGGGCACGACCCTGCGCGGAGCCCGTGGCGGGCACGAGGCCCGCCTCGCCCCGATCCCGGAGGGCGGCCGCACGCTCACCGCGGCCGAACTCGCCCAGGAGTGGCTCTGGGTGGAGGGAGGCGAAGGGACAGCGACCTGGAGCATCCAGGAGAGCCTCGACCTTCCGCCCGTCACGGTGGTGATGCCCACCTTCCGCCGCGAGGACGACGCGATCACCCAGATCCGCCGCTTCCTGGAGATGGACACCGTCACAAAGGTCATCGTGGTGGACCAGGGCGGCACGCTCGAGGCCCATGCGGCGTTCACCGCGCTGCGGGCACGGCACCCCGAGCTCCAGCTCGTCTCCCAGCCGAACCTCGGAGGGTCGGGAGGCTACGCGCGGGGCATGCTCGAAGCGGGGACCGATCCCGGTGCGGCGATCCTCCTCTCGGATGACGACGCCGTCCTCTCCGCGGAGTCGCTGCGCCGGATGCTGACCTACCAGGCGCTCGCCGCCCGGCCGACGATCATCGGCACTCCGCTGTTCTCCTCGCACCGCCCCACCCATCTGATCGCCCACGCCGAGACGGTCCGCACCGGAGCCTTCCAGTGGACCAAGGCGGACAGGGTGCGCGGCGCGATGGACCTGGACGGCACGTCCCCGTCGGACTGGGGCTTCCTCTCGCCGCGCGGGGAGGCGAACTACACCGGCTGGTGGGGGACGCTGCTGCCTCCCGGCACCGTCTCCGAGCTGGGCCTGCCCGCCCCCCTCTTCCTCAAGTGGGACGATGCCGAGTACGGTCTGCGCGCCACCGCGCACGGGTACGACCACGCCGTGCTGCCGGGGACCGCCGTGCACCACCCGCCGTGGACCGCGTACCGCACGCAGATGTCGTGGACCGCACGCGTGCTGCACCGCAACCGCCTCGCGATCGCCGCCGCCTACGACGCGGGCCCCGGCGTGATCGCCTCCTCCCTGCTCCATCAGCTCAAGCACATCCTCGCCGGCCACCTGCTCACCGCCGAGCTGTGGGAGTCGGGCATCGAGGCGACCATCGCCGGGCCCGAGGAGTGGATGGGCACGGATCTTCCGCATGCGCGGCGCGACAGCGCCGAGGTCCTCGAGCAGTGGCGCAGCGAGCATCAGGCGCCGCTGCGGACCGCCGCCACCCACGAGGCGCCGCTGCCGCTGGCGATGGCGCTGACCCGCGCGACCGCACGCATGATCCTGCCCGATGCGCCCTCCCGGATCGTGCTCGCCGTGCACGCCGACGAGGTCCACTGGCGCACCACGCTGGGCGGCGACACCGTGCTCATCGTCGATGACGAGGGCA
>JAAZLF010000586.1 GCA_012799425.1 Actinomycetales bacterium
ACGTAGGCCGCGCGCGCCATCGGGAACTGCTCCACGAACTCTTCGGCGCCGGTGCGCGGGGAGACCATGGCCAGCGGTTTGCCCGAGTGGAGGAAGTCCCCGACCACGGCCGAGACGTCGGAGATCATGGCGTCCGCCGCATTGAAGCAGTCGGTCACGCTCATCTCGTTCTCGGCGATCTCGCCGAACAGATGCTCGCGCCCCGTGGAGCCGGCATCCGATGCGAGCATCTCCCGGATCTCGTCACAGGCTGCTCGCAGCTCCGGGGAGCGCGAGCTGTAGGGATGGGGGCGGAAGATCACGGTGCACCCGCGGTCGAGCAGACCGCGGACGATCGCCGGACCTGCCCCCAGGGAGGAGTAGTTGGTCTCCGCCTGGTAGCCGAGCCACGTGGGGGCGTAGAGGACGGAGCGCTCCTCGAGCTCGCCGATCGGCCCGCGCTCCCCGTCCACGTCCTCCACCTGGGGTCGCCCCACGATGCGGAAGATGTCGGGAGGCATCGACACCCCGAACTTCTCGAACCTGTCGATCGCCGCCTGGCCGGCCACGAAGTCCCTGTCGTACATCCGGATGATCGGGGTGGCGCTGGAGGCCTTGTCGGACTCGCCGTGCAGCAGCTGGATATGCGTGAGCTGGGAGTAGCGCACCATGTGGTTGTTGCGCATCGCGTTGTTCACGTAGAACACGCCTCGTGCCGAGGGGACGATCAGCTCGTCCAGGTCGGTGAGCGAGCGGCGCAGCAGGACAGGATGGTCCGTCACCGCCGCGAGCTGGCGGAAGTTCGGGACGGTGCGGGTCACCAGCACGAACGGGACACCGAGGCGTTCGAGGTAGGGCAACCACATCGTCACCTGGAAGGCCGAACGAGCGGGCGCATTCCAGTAGATGTAGAAGACCGGCGCCATCGTCTCGAGAGTCTGGAACAGGTTCGCCTGGAAGCGGTGCCGGGTCCGTATACGGCGGATGATGTCCACGAAGGCGAAGAGGGCCAGCCCGATGGACAATGCGGACAGCGCCACCGCCACGAGGATCAGCGGAAGCGCTGCGAGGCCCGTGAGGAGCAGGGCGATCAGCGACAGCAGGTTCAGGGGGAAGATCCAGCCGTAGGGGAACGCGGCATCGTTCCTCGGCTCATGCTCGGGAAATCCGGAGGCGTAAGGGACGGCCACTCCGTTGGCCGAGCGCACGACGGGCTCGATGGCGAGAGCGCCCAGAGCGAGCAGGGTCCCCGCGATCTCGAGCGCGTGGAGGTCCTCCGCCACGAAGAGCTGGGCCCCCGCGGCGGCGATGAGGAGGAATCGTGCCGTGAGATATCGTCCGAGGCCGCCCACTCCACGAGGCGCCCCCAGCAGAGTGCGACGCTGCCTCCACATGAGGATCGCGAGGGGCACCAGAGGGGCCGCAAGGGCCCAGCCGGTGTCTTCGAGCGCGACCACCGCCACCGTGGCGAGCACCGCGAGGGTGTTCACGAGCGCAGGCCACAGGGACATCATGTTCATGGCCTTGCCGACGCTGCTCATCTTCACGCTGTGCTACCTCTTGTCGCGGTCGATCGGAGGCCGCTCGTCTGCAGCTGCATCCGACCGGGCATCCTCGATATCTTGCCATGGACGACCCCGGCTGATCCCGATAGCGGGGAACTTCACCGCCTGCCTGTCAGGAGCGCTTGAGCGCGGCGGCCAGGCGCCTGGCAGCGCCCCGAGCGGAGCGCTTGCCGAGCTCGAGGACACCCTCTGGCCGGACCGGCGCCGGCACGCTCTCGATCCGCACGTCGCCGCCGGCGAGTGCGACGGCACGCGGCAGGGGAAGCGTGACCGCGCCGTGCTGATTCGCCACCCTGAGGCTCGTCGCGTTGCGTGGCACCGCGACGGCGAGCAGCCCGCCGTCGAGCTGCGCCATCGGCGCCTCCGTCGTGCCCGACGTCTGCGCGGCCGTCTCCAGGACCGTCACCTGCAGGGAGTCCGCAGCATCGGCGCGCAGCAGGGCCATCTGATGCCCGGGGGCCGTCTCCAGCACCCCGACCAGCACGACCTCGGGGCCGGTCCGCGCCAACAGGGTGTACCCGATGTCCAGCGAGAGGTTGCCATGGCCCTTGGTGAAGTAAGCGACGCCCAGCTCCCTGGAACCGCCCTCGGCCTGGTGCAACAGTCTGCGCTCGTCGGTCACCCTCGTCGAGCGGTGCCGGCCGAGGCGGTTCTCCAGCTCCTCGTCGCCGAAGCGCTGGACGATCCAGAGATCCCACACGCCCTTGTCGAGACCCTCTGCGTCCACGTCGACGCGGAACCGCAAGCCGGGGAGGCCTTCGACCGTCATCGGCTGCGTTCCTTCAGCGACCAGGTCGATCATCTCGTCGGTTCCGCGCCGTCGGAGGCGCAGCACGGCCTCATCTGCGACCGTGACGGCGTCGCGCACCCGGACGCTCACCTCTGTGCGGACCACGCCGTTCTCGACCTCGAGCTCTTCGAGGGTCGGCACGCCCACGACCTTCACATCTCGCACGAGCTCCTCGCCCACGATTCTCACCAGCTCATCCGGGAGATCCAGCCGGAAGCTCCCTTCGGTGAAGACGAGGCGGGGCTGCCCGTTGTCCTTCTCCCACTGGATGACCGCACGCAGGTCATCGAGCCGTCCGGCCAGCGCCAGGCGTGCCTTCAACCGGTTGAAGGAGCCCAGGTGCGCGGCCACGGCGTCGTTGAAGTGCGGGCCCACGACTCGCTGCATCTCGGAGACGATGTGCTCCTGGGCCTGTTCATCGACGTCCAGGAACCGAGGGTGCAGGGCCTTGCGCATCGCGCCCTGCACCGGGCGGTGCAGCACGCCGTCACGGATCTCGCCGGGCTCGGACCACGTGATGATCACGTCCACCACCGCGGTGAGCAGATCCGAGTACTCCGTGGCGGAGCGCGGGCGAGAGGTGACGTTCCTGCCGTCCTCACGCTTGCGGATCAGCACGAAGGGCTTATCGGCTCGCACGCTGATCTTCTCGGCCACGAGATAGCAGGCGGCGGTGAAGGGCTGATCGGAGCCGATGCGCAGATGGGTGGGGTTGTGGGCCCCGGTCTTCTTCACCAGGTCGGTGCGGAACAGCTTGATCGCGGTCAACGAGTTGAACAGCTTGTCGTGGACCAGGTGGGCGTCGGCCTTGGTCTCCTTGAACATCGAGCCGGGCGCGTGGCGACCGTTGAGGCCGGCCATCTTCGCGAGCACGATGTCCGAGCCGTGCTTCTCGGCATAGTCGGCGAGGTCGCCGAGGGCGCCGTCGGTGAGCACGTCGTCGGAGCCGACCACGAAGAAGTACTTCCCGGTCACGGCAGCGATGCCCTTGTTGCAGGGGTCTGCGGGGCCGCCGGAGTTCGGCTGGTTCAGCAGGCGGTAGTTGGAGTGCTTCTCGGCGTACTCGGCGAGCACCTTCTCGGAGCCGTCGTCGGAGCCATCATTGACGAGGACGACTTCGAGCTGCTCCTTGCTCAGCCCCTGCTTCTCGATCGCGTCGAGGGTCTCGACGAGGTAGGGCATCGAGTTGTACACAGGGACCACGAGCGAGACGAGCGGTGCCTCTTCGGTCTTCTGGTTCATCACGCTTGGCCTTTCTCTGTTCCGTATGGCCTCGATGTCTTCTCACAGCACATGAAGGGCCCGCTGGCGGAGCGCCCACGCTATGGCGTCCCTCGGCATTCCTCAAACATCCCCGCCGTGCGCGGCCATGCACATCACGCCTGCGGGTCACGGCCCTCGGTGGTCACCGCGGCCCTCGCGGCGCTTCGCGCTCAGGCCTCGGGCGCTCCCTGCGCCTCGCCGAGATCGTCCTCGTCCTGATCGGCGTCGCTCGGATCCTCGAGCCCGCCCACTCCGGCCTCGCGGTACAGGGCGATGAACTCGCGCGCGGTGTCGGGCCCGATCATCAGCCGCAGCACGGGCGAGACCTCGTAGTCGTCGCCCTGCTCGTCCAGCAGACCGGTGCGCTGGAGCTTGGCGATCGAGGCACGCACCTCCCTGGCGAATCCGGCCTCGTCGGTCGAGGTGGTGCGCCGGTATGCCGCGAGCGCCTGCTGCAGCTCGGCCTCGGAGACGACGGTGCGCTGGCCGCGGGAGGACTGGGTCAGCAGCATCTGGCGGAGCACCAGCAGCAGCACCGAGTCCAGGCGGTTCATCCCGGTCAGGCGGCGCAGCAGCTTGGGCGCGTCGGGGTCCTCCTCGCTCTGGCGCACGAAGGCGACCTGGGCGTCGTCGTCGACGATCAGTTCGAGGAAGAGGTCGGCGAGACGGGCCTCGATCGCGGCGCGGTCCCGCAGCAGCTGCGCGTAGCGGCCGGCGTCCCGCCTGCCGTCGAGGAAGGGGCCCTGCATCAGGTGGACGAGCACCCTCCGGGACTCGTCGACCAGCGCGGTGCCGGGGACGGACGGGGCGCCGTCCTCCCCCGGCGCGGGGTCGGCGGCTTCGGCGGGCGAGGCGGAGCTGATCACGAGGCCCCACCTTACCGGCGCTCCAGGTGCCGGACGAGCCGTCATCGACTGAGCGGTCGGTCGATATGCGGGCGCGGCGGGGCCGGATCTGTTCCAATGGCTTCCACACGCAGGAGGACCTCCGTGCGACCGTGCGGAGGAGTCGACCGCAAGGAGCCGACCATGGAACTGTCCACGCCCGTCATCATCGCGATCGCCCTGCTTGTGCTCGTCCTCCTGATCGTCCTGATCGTGGTGGGGGTGCGAGCCTCGCAGAAACGCAGGGCACAGCAGCAGGAGGCTGACCGGCAGCGGGCCGCGCAGCTGCGTGAGGAGGCCGCGCAGAACGAGCAGGTGGTCCAGGAGCGCGATCTGAAGGCACGCGAGAACGAGATCGAGGCGGACCGCACCCGTCTCGACGCAGAGCGCAAGGCCAAGGAGGCCGAGCGGGAGCAGATCGCCGCCGAGCGTCGGCACGCCGAGGCCTCGAAGCAGCGCTCCGCGGTCGATCAGGAGCGCGGCGCGGTCCAGGATCAGCTCGCGGAGGCCGATCGGCTCGATCCCGACGCCGCGCACGGCAGCCGCGCCGGCCAGGGGCAGCATGTCGGTGAGCACGAGGGCGCATCTCCGAGCCATGGTCGTCGTGCCGCCCGCCCCGTCGACGAGCACCCTGCCGCGGATCCTG
>JAAZLF010000057.1 GCA_012799425.1 Actinomycetales bacterium
GCGCACCTGGCGCAGCACCTCGTACATCCCCTTCTCGTTGATCTGGTCCTTGAGCATCATGAGCTGGAGTCCGACGACGGCCATGGTGAGTCTCCTTCGAGTCGTGTGGTCGGCGCCGCACGGCGCCGGGGAAGGTGGGGAGAGGGGTGATGAGGGGTCGGGCGGGCGAGCCGCCTGGGAGCGGCCGCCCGCCCGGTCATCCGGTCAGGAGCGGGTGGGGAACTTCCCCTCTGCTTCGATGCGCTTGTTGAGCTCGGCGAGGTACTCCTCGGCGGGGTAGTCGACCAGGTCTATCTCGCGACCGGTCCAGGCCGACAGCTGCATGCCGGAGGCCAGGCGCACGCCGTTGATGCCCTCGGCGCCGTCGGCGATAAGCGGGGTGCCGTCGTTGACATGGGCGGCGAAGTTGGTCAGGACGTCGATGTGCTGCTGGCCCCAGGCCGACTCGTACTCCTCGACCTCGGTGGTGAACAGCTCCGAGGTGTCCATCTGGCCCATGAAAAGGCGACCCACGTCCGCGGTGGACATGCCGTCGCTGAGGCTGCGCTCATCCTGCTTCAGGCGGGTGATGGTGACCTTCTTCGAGCCCTCCACCACGATCTTGCCCTGGTCGAACAGCATCTCCAGGCGGTCGGTGCCGATGATGTCGTTGGTGGAGGTGATGAAGCTGCCGGTGGCGCCGTCCCCGAAGTCGACGACCGCGTTGACCTCGTCCTCGGTGGCGATGTCGCGCTGGAAGCCGAAGGCCAGCTTCGCGAAGACCTTCTGCGGCGCGCCGCACAGCCACTGCCACAGGTCGAGCTGGTGCGGGGCCTGGTTGACCAGGACGCCGCCGCCCTCGCCGCCCCAGGTCGCGCGCCAGGCCGACTGGTCGTAGTAGGCCTGCGGGCGCCACCAGGTGGTGATGATCCAGGAGGTGTGGCGCAGCTTTCCGAGCTCGCCGGAGGAGATCAGCGCCTTGAGATCGGTGTAGACCGGGTTGGTGCGCTGGTTGAACATGATCGCGAATGTGGTCTCGGGATGGGCGGCCGCGAAGTCGTTCATCTCCTGCACCTGCTTGGTGTAGACACCGGCCGGCTTCTCGGTGAGGGTGTGGATGCCCTTGCCGAGCGCGGCGATCGTCATCTCCGGGTGCAGGTAGTGCGGGACGGTGGTGACCACGGCGTCCACGTCTCCCGAGTCCAGCATCGCGACGTAGTCATCGTAGAAGGGGACCGCGGCGTGCTTCTGCGCGGCGAGCTCCTTCTTGGCGGGATCGTCATCCGCGATCGCGCCGAGGGTCATCCCCTCGACCTTGCCCTCGGCGAGGAGGCCGGCGTACATGCCGCCCTGGGCGCCGAATCCGATGATGCCGAGGCGGACGTTCTTCTCCGACATGGTGTCTCCGTTCTATGGGGTGTCGGCACCCGGTCCGGTGCCGCGGAAGATGAGCAGAGGTGCAGGTGGTGGGACAGCGAGCGGGCACGGAGGTGAGCTGCATCGCCTCGATGACCCTACTCTCGCCGGTGACCTGGCAGCGGTCGCGGGCGGATCAGCTCTCCTCGGCGGCCGCCGCATGGCGCTCGGCGAGCAGGGCGACGTTGTGGTCCACCCGCTTCTTCGACAGCGGGTACCAGAAGACCAGCGCGAGGGTCGAGACGATCAGCAGCAGCGCCGGGACCAGGGTCGAGAGGTTGTAGATCCCCTCGAGCACCTCCTGGCTCTGCATGACGTCGCCCGTGCCGGGCTCGTAGCCGATCCATTCCAGGGCCCAGCCGGTCAGGCCGCCTGCGATGGCCTAGCCGAGCTTCCGTGCCCAGGAGTACATGCCGTACACAGTGGCGTCGTTGCGCTCGCCGGTGCTGATCTCCTGGTAATCGATCACGTCGGTGATGAAGGCCCAGATGAGGATGTTCAGGCACGAGACGCCCAGCATCAGCACGGCGTAGCCGACCATGAAGACGTACGGGCTGTCGGTGCGCAGCACGAACAGGACTAGGGCGGCGACGATCGCCAGGGTCATCCCGACCGTGCCGACCTCCTTCTTGCCGAAGGTCTTGGCGAGCTTCGCCGCGAAGGGCACCAGGAGCAGGGTGGGGGCGAGGCCCACGAAGTTCACGACGCTCAGCAGCTGCCCGTCGTTGAAGTACTCGTTGAGCATGTACGGCATCATCCCGCCGAGCAGCATGAAGGCGATCAGCATGAACAGCGAGGTGGCGATGAGGCCCGTGAGGCTGCGGTTCCGGAGCATCGCGCCGAGGGTCTGGGCGAGGCTCGCGCGCTGCTCGGGCGCTTTCGGCGGCGTGGTGATGCGCTCCTCGACGTTCACGAAGCACAGCCCGTAGCAGATGACTGCGAGGACGCCGCAGCCGGCGGCGGCGAGCATCATGCGGGTCCCCGAGAGCTCGGACTGGCCGTTGATCTGGACGAAGACGATCAGCGGCAGCAGCACCGAGATGCCGAGGTTGGCGAGGGTCGCGCCGAGCGAGCGGAACACGGACAGCGAGGCCCGCTCGCCGGGCTGGTTCGAGATCACCGAGGCCATCGAGCCGTAGGGGATGTTGATCAGCGTGTAGAAGACTGAGCCCCACAGGATGTAGGTGACGATCATCCAGGCGAGACGCACGCCGTAGCTGCCGTCCTGCAGGAACGGCGAGAACATCAGCAACGCCGCCACGGTGACCGGGATCATGATCCGCAGCAGCCAGGGCTTGAAGCGGCCGGAACGGCCGGGGTTCAGGACGTCGATCAGGCGGCCGGCGCCGACGTCGGTGAAGGCGTCGAGGATGCGTGCGGCGAACAGCAGGGTGCCGACGTGCGCGGCGCTGATGCCCATGACATTGGTGTAGAAGTTCATGAAGAACGAGGACTGCAGCAGGAACGTGAAGTCGTTCCCGAAGTCCCCGAACATGTAGCCGATCTTGTCTCGGAGGCTGAAGGGGCGCACTGCCTTCTTCTGCGTGGGTGCTGCCGCATGGGAGGTGCTCATCATCGTGCTCCTTGGGGCTCATCCTTGAGTGTGCGGGAGCGCTCCGCGCGGACTCGGCGCGGTGGCTCCGGCTCGCTGAGCGCGATGCGGGAAGCGGCGTCGGCGAGTGCCCTGAGTCTGGTGAGACAGCTCCCCGGCACGGCCTTGTTGCCAACGGTTGCACTCGCCCTGCCGGGTGGTAGAAGTTTGTACTGTTCGGTAACGGTTCTGTCACCTGCGTCGATGGGAATGGTGCGGTGAGGAGGCGTGTGTCACCCGGCCCGTCGCCTCCTCAGAATTGCCGCACGTTGCCGCGATGGGGTGCAGTGATGGCGCCGTGTGCGAAGTGAACGGCCGGGCCACCGCAGAGGTGGCCCGGCCGTCCGGTTCCTGGCGTGATCGCACGGGGGCGATCAGGGCAGCGGCGTCGAGCGCCGCGGGTGATCAGTAGAGGTTGAGGAAGGTCTGCAGGACCTCCACGGTGTCCTCGTCGATCTCGTCGGAGCCGCTCTTCTGGGCGCCGATCTCGTGCTCGAGGCCGGCAACGGTGTCCTCACCGATCGTGCCGTCCTGCGAGGTGTTGGCCCACGCCTGCAGAGCGAGGGTCGTCTCCTCGTCCATCTCGCCGGTCTGCTCCACGCCCAGCCAGTCCTGGAGGGCGGTGACGGTCTTGGGGCCCATCGAGCCGTCGACCTCGAGGGTGCCGGCCACGGACAGGTCGCCGGTCGCCTTCGAGCCGGGCTCGCCGGCGGGGGCGTCGGCGGGCTCGGAGCCGCTGCGGTCCTGCTCCTGCTGGGGAGCCTCCTGCTCCTGCTGCGGAGCCTGCTCCTGCTGGCTCGGCTCCTCGCGCTGCTGATCGCGCTCAGCACCGTCCTCCTCGCGGGGCTGGTCCTGCTGCTGGCCCTCGTCCTGCTGCTGGCTCTCGCCCTGCTGCTGGCCCTGGTCCTGCTGCTCGTCCTGCTCCTGGGGAGCCTCCTCCTCGGGAGCGCCGCCGGTGTCGGCGCCGCCGGTGAGGTTGACGCCGCAGTTCGGCCAGGCACCCGGACCCTGCTTCTCCAGCAGGACCTCGGCGGCGGCGATCTGCTGGCCCTTGGAGGCGAGGTCGGCGCGCTCGGCGTACTGGAGACCGCCTGCGGCCTCCCACGAGGACTGCGAGAACTGCAGGCCGCCGTAGTAGCCGTTGCCGGTGTTGATGGACCAGTCGCCGCCGGCTTCGCACTCGGCGACCTGGTCCCAGCCGCCGGCGGCGTTGGCCGCGGTGCCGGTGGCGAGCATGCCGGTCGCCACGAGGGCGCCTCCGGCCAGGGTGACTGCCGTGCGGGTCAGGCCACGGCGCAGGGGGGAGATCTTGGGGCTTCGGGCGGTGTGCGTGTTGTGCTGGGACATGAACACGTCCTCTCACATCTCTCGCGGGTTGCGCGGGGCCCGCCTCGAAGGCGGTGCTCGCGTCACGGACGTCGGCCACCGTAGGGGGAGCCCTCCCCGTGGACGCAAGCATCCCGGGCGGATATGGCGAACCCTTGACCGGGCCATACGGCGCGCATGGCCCGCAACGCTTCCCCTCCCGGCCCCGTGACCGGCGATGACGCGGCTGCTCAGGCGTGCGGGCGGCATGGAGGAGACGTGACCCTCACGGTGTAGCCCACGTCACGACCGCCCCCCGTGCGGGTGGCTCAGGCCTCCTCGGCGGGGTTCAGCCCAGCGGCGGCAGCGGCACGGTGCTCAGCCTCTCCCGTCTCGAGGGCGAACAGGCCGTAGGCGACAGGCGAGGCGGAGAACATCTCCGCGCAATGCTCCGCGAGCCGCGGCCACGGCGTGCCGCCACCGTCGGCGTAGGCCCCGACGGCATGCTCGAACACCTCCGGCGGAGCGCTTGCCTGATGGAACAACAGGTCCCTGGCGGGGTCACCGACCGCCGCGGTGGTCCAGTCCAGCAGGGCGGAGATCCTCTCGCCCTCGACCAGGGTGTGCGCCGGATAGATCTCGCCGTGCGTGAGCACGCTGTGCTGCGGCCAGTAGCTGTCCTCCGCGACCCAGGCCCGCCACCTCTCCCACAGCGCCGGGGCGATCTCGAACTCCGCCGCCACCCGGTCCAGATCCCGCATCCACGCCTCGCGCACCTGGGCAGGGGAGCGCACCTCGATACCGGTGGCGGCGGCGTCGACCGCATCGATCCCGTGCAGCTGGGCGACCATCCGGCCCAGAGACTCGGCGTAGGCGCGGGAGGAGATGTCGATGCGCCAGGTCACGGTCCCGTCCGTCTCGAGGCTGAGTCCGGGGAGCCCGGGAAGCAGCGGGTAGGCGATCAGCTCGGGGCTGTTGATACGCCAATCGGGCACAGCCACGTCCAGCTGCGGGGCGACGAGCCGCAGCAGCCGCCCCTCGACGTCGGCGCGCGAGAGCACATCGGCCCGGCGCGGAATCCGCAGCACCCAGCGCTGCCCGTCGTGCGCGCGGCCGAACGCCACCCGGAAGTCGAGGCCCATCTCCTCGGTGCGAAGGCTCGAGCCGTCGAGCTCGAGACCGTGGTCCCGGGCCAGGGCGAGCAGATCCTCGAGGTCTTCGGGCGGCTGCGTGGTGAACATGGCGGCAGTCTGCCACC
>JAAZLF010000587.1 GCA_012799425.1 Actinomycetales bacterium
ACCGCGGCGCGGGCGAACGTGCCGTCGTCGAGCAGGATCTCCACCTCGACGGTGGGGTTTCCTCGGGAGTCGAGGATCTCGCGGGCGTGCAGGGCATCGATCAGAGCTGCCATGGGCTGTTCCTTCCTTCGGGTGAAGTTCCGTCACGGCCGGTCGGCGCTGACCGTCCGTCCGACAGTCTAGGCCGTGCCTCCGCCGCCGGGGTCCCGCGCTCCCCCGGTGGGACTCCCGGGCGGCGGCCGTTGCTGGTCGAGGTGGCTGCGGGTGCGGGTCAGCAGGGCGCGCAGGGCCGTCTCCGGATCGTCATCGCGGGACTCGGCAGCGACCACCAGGTCCAGCACGGCGCGCGCGAGGCCGCCGCCCCACAGGTCGGAGTCCCCGGCGGCGGAGACGGCGTCCGCGGCGGCCAGGAGTTCGTCGAGCCTCCCTTCGGAGCGCGCGCGGTGGACCGCCTTCGCGGCGCTCTGGAGCGCAGGCAGCTCTGCCGGGATGCCGTCGAACCAGCCGTTGCGGTGTCCACCCTGCTCGGCACGCTCGGCGGCCTTGACCGCATGCCACTGGGCGATGATCTGGTCGACGTCCTCGGGGTCCTCGAGCGCTGCCTCCCGTCCGGTGCCGAAGACATGCGGGTTGCGCCGCTCCATCTTGCGGATGAATGCTCGGGCGACGTCGTCGACGTCCCAGGCCGGCTCGGCCTCCTGGCCCACCCGAGCATGGAAGAGGATCTGGAACAGCAGATCACCGAGCTCGTCGGCCAGTGCCTCGGGCTCGTGAGCGGCAGGGTCGTCGATCACCTCGAGGACCTCGTGGGTCTCCTCCAGCAGGTACCGCGCGAGGGAGGCGTGGGTCTGCCGGTGGGTCCAGGCATCCCCGTCGGGCGCCCGCAGCACCTCCATGACCTCCACGGCGCGCAGCAGCGCGCTGCCGCGGGGGACGGCGTGCCCGGGCGCGCCGGGGGTCCCGGGCTCCGGGGGCTGCAGCGATCGGTCCACGGTGCGAGGCTACTTCGCCGGAGTGAGGGACGTGATCTGCTCTGCGGCGGAGGGCACCAGCGTGCGCAGGATCTCGCGAGCCCACTCCAGCAGATCGTGGTCCCTCAGCTCGGTGCCGCCGAAGCGGGAGGTCATCGGACGCGGCACCAGCACCTGCCGCGTGGCGGGCTTGAGCACGGTCCCCGGGTAGAGGCGCTTCATCCGCATCGCGGCGGAGTCGGCGACCTCGAGATGGGCGAAGCGGATCATCTTGCCCTGGGCCTGGACCTCGTCGACTCCCGCCGCGCGGGCGTCGATCCGGAAGCGTGCCACGTCCAGCAGCACCTCGACCGAGGCCGGCGGGGCGCCGTAGCGGTCGGTGAGCTCGGCACGGACCTGCTCGATCTCGGAGACCTCGCGCACCGCGGAGAGCTTCGAGTAGGCCTCCAGGCGCAGGCGCTCGGATCCGATGTAGTCGTGCGGGATGTGCGCATCCAGCGGGAGCTCCACGCGGATCTCCTTCTCCGGGGCCTTGCCTTCGCCCCGGAAGGCGGCGACGGCCTCCCCCACCATCCGCACATACAGGTCGAAGCCCACCCCTGCGATATGCCCTGACTGCTCTCCTCCCAGGAGGTTGCCCGCGCCCCTGATCTCGAGGTCCTTCATCGCCACCTGCATGCCGGCGCCGAGGTCGGTGTTGGTGGCCAGGGTGGTGAGGCGGTCATGGGCGGTCTCGGTGAGCGGCTTGCCCGAGTTGTACAGGAAGTAGGAGTAGGCGCGCTCGCTCGAGCGTCCCACGCGTCCGCGCAGCTGATGCAGCTGGGACAGCCCGAACTTGTCCGAGTTCTCGACGATCAGGGTGTTGGCATTGGCGATGTCGAGGCCGGTCTCGACGATGGTGGTGCACACCAGCACGTCGAAGTCCCGCTCCCAGAAGTCGACGATCACGCGTTCGAGCTGATGCTCGTTCATCTTGCCGTGGGCGACCTGCACCCGGGCATCCGGGACCAGCTCCCGCAGATGGTTCGCGACCCGGTCGATGTCCTCGACCCGGTTGTGGATGTAGAAGACCTGTCCCTCGCGCAGCAGTTCGCGGCGGATGGCGGCGGTGACCTGCTTGTCCTCCTGGGCACCGACATAGGTCAGCACCGGGTGGCGCTCCTCGGGCGGGGTGGCGAGGATCGAGAGCTCGCGGATGCCGGTGACGGCCATCTCGAGCGTCCTGGGGATCGGCGTCGCGGACATGGACAGCACGTCCACGTCGGTGCGCAGCGCTTTGAGCGTCTCCTTGTGCTCGACGCCGAAGCGCTGCTCCTCGTCGATGATCAGCAGTCCCAGGTCCTTGAAGCGCACGTTGCCGGTGAGCAGGCGGTGGGTGCCGATGACGATGTCGACGCTGCCGTCAGCCGCTCCCTCGACGGTGGCCTTGGAGTCCGCCGGGTTCTGGAAGCGCGAGAGTCCGCGCACGGTCACCGGGAAGCCGGTGTACCGCTCGGTGAAGGTGTCCAGGTGCTGCTGGGCCAGCAGAGTGGTGGGGGCGAGGACGGCGACCTGTTTGCCGTCCTGGACCGCCTTGAACGCTGCGCGCACCGCGATCTCGGTCTTCCCGTAGCCGACGTCGCCGAGGATCAGACGGTCCATGGGGACGGGCTTCTCCATGTCCGCCTTGACGTCCTCGATGGTGACGAGCTGGTCGGGCGTCTCGACGAACTCGAAGGAATCCTCGAGCTCGCGCTGCCAGGGGGTGTCCGGGCCGAAGGCGTGGCCCGGGGCGGACTGGCGCGCGGAGTACAGGCGCACCAGCTCGTCCGCGATCTCGCGGATCGCCTTGCGCGCCTTGGATTTGGTCTTGGCCCAGTCGGCGCCGCCCATGCGGTTGACGCTGGGATCCTCGCCGCCGACGTATTTCGTGACCTGGTCGAGCTGGTCGCTGGGGACGTACAGCCGGTCCCCGGGCTGTCCTTTCTTCGAGGGGGCGTACTCGATGACCAGGTACTCGCGGGTGGTGCGCTTGGCGCCGGCGCCGACGGTGCGGCTGGTCATCTCCACGAAGCGGCCCACGCCGTGATGGGCGTGGACGACGTGGTCCCCCGGGCGCAGCTGCAGGGGGTCGACGACGTTGCGGCGGCGGGAGGGCATCTTGCGCTCCGTGCCGCGCCGGGCTCCGGACTTTCCGGTGAGGTCGCGTTCGGAGGCGAGCACGAGCTTCAGCTGCTCGTCGACGAGCCCCTCGGAGAAGGGGCCGACGGTGACCACGGCCTCGCCGGGCGCGACCGGGTGCTCGAGCTCCGGGGCGTAGACCGCGGGCAGACCCTCGGCGCGGAGGTTCTCCGCGACATGGCGGGCGCCGCCCGTGCCCACCATCGTGGAGATCACCGACCAGCCCTCGAGCCGGCGGCGCTCGAGATCCTTCGCCGCGTCGCCGGGCTTGCCGGAGTAGCCGGGATGGGTGGTGGAGGAGGTCGTGAGGTCCACGTCGGTCTCGAGCCCGAAGGCGCCCAGGGTGAACCAGGGGCGCCCGCCCTCGCGGGCATGGCCCTTCGCCTCGGACAGCGGCACGAAGCTCGCCGCGCCCACGTCGATCGGCAGACCTCCGCCGGCGGCAGCGCTGGACCAGGCCGCAGCGAGGAACTCATCGGTCGTCGCGACCAGCTCGTCGGCTCGGGCCCGCGCTTTCTCCGGGTCCAGGACGAGGAACCGTGCACCGTCGGGGAGCACATCGGCGACCTGCTCCATGCCCTCCACCAGGACGGGGCTGAGGGACTCCATGCCGTCGGCGGCGATGCCGTCCGCGATCCGCAGCAGCAGGTCCCGCACCCCGGGCAGCTCCTCGGCCCGGCTGCGGGCGCGCTCGCGCACCTGCGGCGTCAGCAGGATCTCGCGGCAGGGCGGTGCCTGCAGACCGTGCGGGGCGGGGTCCAGGGAGCGCTGATCCGCCACGGAGAAGTAGCGGACGTCGTCGATCTCGTCGCCGAAGAGATCCACGCGCACCGGGTGCGGCTCCGTGGGCGGGAAGACGTCGAGGATGCCTCCGCGGACCGCGAACTCGCCGCGCTTCTCCACCATGTCCACGCGCACGTAGGCGGCGTCCACGAGATCCCGCTCGAGATCCTCGAGCGGATAGGACTCCCCCACGGCGGCGCGCACGGGACGCAGGTCGCCCAGGCCCTTCGCGATCGGCTGCAGCAAGGAGCGCACGGGCATCAGCAGGACGTGCACCGGGGTCTCGGACTCGGGGTGAGCGATGCGGCGGAGGGTCGACAGGCGACGTGCGACGGTGTCTGCGCGCGGCGAGAGGCGCTCATGCGGGAGCGTCTCCCACGCCGGCAGCTCGGCGAGGTGCTCGGTGCCGACCATGGCGGTCAGCGCGGCGCGCATGTCCTCGGTGGCGCGCGTGGTGGCGGTGACCACCACGAGGGGCTGCTCGGCGTTCGCACGACGTGCGAGATCAGCGACCAGGAACGGGAACAGACCTGTCGCGGCGACGATGCTGCCGCCTTCTCCACTCTCGGTGCCCTCGCGGACGAGGTCGCGCACCGCGCTCAGGTCGCGGCCGGCGGCCAGCTGGTCCAGCAGGGGGCGGAGCGGAGGATGCTCGGTGGTCGGGGCGGGGGCGGCGGTCTGCGCGGTCATCGGACCTCTCGGGAGTGGAAACGCTGCTGGGCGGCGGTGAGACCCTCGAGGATGACGGACTCGACGGCGTCGGCCGCATCCGAGATCAGCAGATCGAGGGTCTTGCGCTCGGTGGCGCTGAAGGGAGCCAGGACGTGGTCGGCGGTGTCTGCCCGGCCCATCGGGCGCCCGACGCCCGCGCGCACCCGGAGATAGTCCTTGGTGCCGAGGGCCTTGGAGATGTCCCGCAGACCGTTATGGCCGCCCTCCCCGCCGCCCCTCTTGAGCCGGATGGCGTCGAAGGGGATGTCGACCTCGTCATGGACCACGACGACCCGCTCGGGAGGGATGTCGTAGTACGCGGCCAGAGCCTTCACCGGCCCGCCGGAGACGTTCATGTAGGTGGTGGTCTTGGCGAGGATCACCCGCTCGTCGGAACCGGGCAGCCCGAGCCGGCCCTCGAGCACGACGGCCTGGGCACGACGAGCCGCGGCGAAGCGGCCACCGGCGGCGGCCGCGATGTGGTCCAGCACCGTCTGCCCGATGTTGTGTCTCGTCGCGGCGTACTTCGGCCCCGGGTTGCCGAGGCCCACCACCAGGTACGGCCCGGGTCGGCGTTCGCTCACGGTCATGGGCTGCTCCTCGCTGCTGCCTCGGCGCCGACCGCGCTGCGGTCGGTACGGACTGGTGCCGGTCGTCGGCGCCTGCCGTTCCCCTCCGCGGCGGTCCGGGACAGCGGGGGCGGTGCGCACGACCCCGGATACCGTACCGGGGCGCCGCGCACAGCGCGACGCCCCGGCAGGTGAGGTGTGAGCAAAGGAGCGGGCGGGCGGGCTCAGCTGCCACCGCGATCCGCTCCGAGGGAGATCACTCCTGCTCGGAGGACTCCTCAGCGCTCTCCTCGGCGGCACCGCCGGCCGCCTCCTCGGACTCGGCGTCCTCGGGCTCCTCCTCGATGCGCGGGAGGGCGACGCTGGCCACGAGCAGCTCGACGTCGGAGACCAGCTCGCTGCCCTCCGGCAGGGTGACGTCGCCGGCGAAGACCTGGAAGCCGTCCTCGGTGCCCTCGACGTCGATCTCGACCTGCTCGGGCACGTTGAGCGCGTCGACCAGGAGGGTCAGGGTCTGCAGATCCACGAAGGCCGCGCTCGGGGCGACCGGCTCACCGGTGAGGACGACGGGGATCTCGACCTCGACCTTCTCGCCCTTGCGGACGATGATCAGGTCGAGGTGGTTCAGGGTGCGCTTCAGCGGGTGGCGCTGGATCTCCTTGATCAGGGCGAGATGCTTGGCGCCGTCCGGGAGGGAGAGCTCGAGCAGCGCGTTGGGGTTACGTGCGGCCAGTGCGGTGTCGTGGCCGGGCAGGGAGAGGTGGATGGGGTCCTGGCCGTGCCCGTACAGGACGGCGGGCACGCGGCTCTCGGCGCGCAGGCGGCGGGATGCGCCCTTGCCGAAGTCCTCGCGCAGTTCGACGTTCAGCTTCTCAGCCATGGTGTGCTCCTCGTGGAGTGGGTGGCTCGACGATGAGCGACGCCACGGGGCACAGGGAACATGACGTTCCCGATCCTCCGCACCGCGTCGATCACGGAGGGGCATGCGCCCGCTCCCTCGCCGAAGTGACCCGGTGACCTTAGCACGCCCGACGCCGGCGCAGTCATCCCGGGTGAGGGGCGCCGCACCCGGTCCTCACCGTTCCCGCACAGAGGCCGGACAGAGGCCGGACAGTGGGGTGGGGCCGGGCAGGCTGAGCATCCCGGGACTTACGTCCCTGCAGGTCACAGGGCTTTGTTGGTGACTTTGGTCCCCGCAGGGACGACGGCTGCGCACCTACTGTGTTCATGTCACATCCACACGACACCGCCACCGGGGTCGTCCACCGAAAGGCATCTCCCGTGACCACCGCCACCGCCGCTCACGCCACCCTCCCCGCCGCGCC
>JAAZLF010000058.1 GCA_012799425.1 Actinomycetales bacterium
CGGGCGCCGACGGCGCTGTACCGCTCGTCCTCGGGCTGCTCGCGCAGCTGGCGCGCGATCACGGCGGCGACCGCGGAGGAGTCCAGCCCGCCGGACAGCGAGGTGCCCACCGGGACCTCGGACTGCAGCCTCAGCCGCACCGACTCCTGGAAGCGCTCACGGTACTCGTCGACGACCTGGGCGTCGTAGGGGCGGCTGGGGCGGGCGGCGATCTCCCGCAGCTCCTCCTTCAGACGGGTGAAGGAGGAGACCTCGGTGCCGTCCGCGCGGATCTCGAGCACCTCCCCGGCCATCAGCCTGTTCACGCCGGCGAAGAAGGTCTGGGAGTCGTCGTCCTGGATGCGGAACTTCAGGTAGCGGTAGACGGCGCGGTGATCCGGCGCGGCATCGAACACGCGGGCCGCCAGCAGCGAACGGATCTCCGAGCCGAACACCACCTTCGGCGCGCCGCCGTCACCCGAGGTCGGGTCGATCCAGTAGTACAGCGGCTTGATGCCGAAGTGGTCGCGGGCGATGGTGACGGTGCCGGTGTGCGCGTCGTGGATCGCGAAGGCGAACATGCCGTTGAAACGGTCGTAGGCGGCGGTGCCCCACTCTGCGTGAGCCTCGAGCAGGACCTCGGTGTCGGAGTCGGTGCGGAAGGTGTGCCCGAGCTCCTCGAGCTCTGCACGCAGGTCGAGATAGTTGTAGGTCTCGCCGTTGTAGATGATCGTGTAGCGGCCATCGGCCGTGGTCATCGGCTGTGCACCGTGCTCGCGATCGAGGATGGCCAGTCGGCGATGCGCCAGACCGGTCTGGTCCTCGACGAAGAGCCCCTCGCCGTCGGGACCACGATGCGCCAGCGCGCCGCTCATCCGACGGGCGATGCCCTCGGTGTCAGCACCGAATCCGTAGGTACCGGCGATTCCGCACATGGGATGAGTCCTTTCCAGGGGGACGGCTGCCGTCCACGATCGGTGGTTGCGCCAGGAGGGCCGGGGGTCGAGGTCTCCGACTTCCCGCCCGCCCGCTCGGACGGACCGGGTGCGGCCGTGCGAGCCTATCAACGCCGGCGCCGCGCCCCGCGGCGGACGCGGCGTGATTCTCAGCTGCCGCGGCGCGAGAGCATCAGCTGTGTGCCGTCGACCCGTACTTCGAGATCGTCCAGCGACGTGACCAGCGCATCTGCCAGCGGAGCGAGGTCGCTGGCCGGCGTGGTGCTGGTCACTGCGATGGTGCGCGCTCCGGCCGCGGCACCGGAGCGCAGTCCGCCGAGGGAATCCTCGACGACGATGCACTCCTGCGGCCGCACGCCGATCCGCTCGGCGCCCAGCACGAAGGGTTCGGGATCGGGCTTGCCACGGGAGACCTGGTCGGCCGTGACCAGGCCCGCAGGGACGGCCAGACCGGTGCGCGCCCAGCGGGCTTCGAACAGCGGCCGGGTGCAGGAGGTGACGATCGTCCAGGTCGCGCGTCCGAGCTCAGCGGCCGCGCCCTCGAGCTCCTCCAGCAGCCGCTCGGTGCCGGGCAGCACCACGATGCCGTCGACATCCTCGATCTCGAGCTCCTCAATCCGACGGTGCGCGGCGTCGAGCTGCGCCTCCTCGAGACCGGGGAGAACCTCTGCCAGGACCCGGCGGGCGGGCTTGCCGTGGTGCTCGGGCCCGAACTCCACGTCCGTGCCCAGCTCCCTCAGCAGCCGGTTCCAGGAGCGCTCCACCGACGGGCCGGAGTCGATGAGGGTGCCGTCCATGTCCAGCAGCAGACCGGAGGCACGCAGGGGCAGCGCGTCCGCGGGGGCGGGGGTGGGATCCGAGGGAGCGGTCATACCCCTAGATTCTCATACTGCGAGCGGACGGAACGGCGACGTCCGTGCAGGTGACCGTAGAGTGTCACTCATCATGACCACTGCTGCACCGTGCCCGACGAGCCCGGGCCCCGCTGCCGCGGAGCGCCTGCGCACGATCCGCCGCACCGGACTGTCGATCGGGATCGCGACGGGCCTGTACGGCATCTCCTTCGGCGCTCTGGCCACGGCCTCGGGACTGGACGTGTGGCAGGCGATGGTGCTCTCCGCCGTGATGTTCACCGGCGGCAGCCAGTTCGCATTCATCGGCGTCGTGGGCGGGGGCGGCTCAGCGATCGGCGCAGCCCTGGCGGCCGTGCTGCTGGGGATCCGCAACACCCTGTACGGCCTCATCCTGGCCCCGTCCCTGCCGCGCACAGGGCTGCGCGGGATCGCCCGCGCGCACCTGACGATCGACGAGTCTGCGGCGCTCGCGGCCTCAGGCTCCACAGAAGAGGAGAAGCGCACCGGCTTCTGGTCCGCGGGAGTCTGGGTCTACGTCTTCTGGAACCTGTTCTCCCTGCTGGGCGCCCTGGCCGGGCAGTACGTGGCCGACCCCAGCGCGTGGGGGCTGGATGCCGCCGCCGCAGCGGCGTTCATCGCGCTGCTGTGGCCGCGGATGCGCAGCGGGGAGACCGTCGCGATCGCGGTGACCGCCGCATTCGTCGCACTGCTGACCACGCCCGTGCTGCCCGCGGGCCTGCCTGTGCTCGCGGCCGCCGGGGTCGCAGTGGTGGCAGGACTGCTGCCCGCCAGGCGGCGCCGGACCTCCCCGTCGTCTCCGCGGACTCTCACCAAGGAGGATCCCCGATGAGCATCCTGTGGATCGCGGTGATCGCCGCCTCCGTGCTCTCCTTCGCCCAGAAGTGGGTGGGCTACCAGGCACCGCAGGACGTGCTCGAACGCCCGCGCATCGCCCGGATCACCACCCTGCTGCCGATCGCGCTGCTGGGAGCGCTGGTCGCCACCCAGACCGCGACCAGCGGGGCCGAGATCGTGGTCGATGCGCGCCTGGCAGGGCTCGCTGTCGCCGTGGTCCTGCTGTGCGTGCGCGCGCCCTTCCTGGTGGTCGTGATCGGTGCGGCGGTGGTCGCCGCGGGGCTGCGGGCACTGGGCTGGGCCTGAGCCCTCGCTCAGCGGCGGGAGACCTCGATCGCTCGACGGGTCGCCATGCGGGCCCCCTTCCGGTCGCGCAGCGCGTCATAGGCCAGGGCGAGCCGGAACCAGGCGCGCCAGTCCTGATCGGCGCCGTCCTCGAGTGCGGCGCGGGCGGCGTCGAACTCCTCCCGCCGCTCCTGCGCGATCGCCGCGGCCGGAGGTTCGTAGCGGCCGCTGAGCTGTCCGGCCCGAAGGCCGAACAGCACTTCGCGCCACGTCACCCAGACCGTCAGCAGAAGCAGGATCAGCACCCCGAGTGCGAGACCGTAGCCCACCCCGCCGCCGGCGCGGAGGAAGCCCCAGGCGATCCATCCCAGTCCCCAGGCGTACGCGGCGGTGATCAGCACCAGCAGCGCGACGAAGATCTTCTCGCGCATGCTCAGCCGAGATCCATGTAGCCGTCCAGGCCCACGGTGAGGCCCGGATGCGCGACGACCTCGCGCACGCCCAGCAGCACGCCGGGCATGAAGCTGATGCGGTCGAAGGAGTCATGGCGCAGCACGAACTGCTCCCCCACCCCACCGAACTGGACGACCTCATGGGCGACCAGGCCGCGCTGCCGCACGGCGTGGACATGGATGCCGTCGATCACGGCGCCCCGGGAGCCCTCGGGATCGTGCTCGGTGGCGTCGGGCACGGCGCCGAGGCCGGCAGCGGCCCGGCCCCTGGCGATCGCCGCCGCGGTGTGGCGCGCGGTGCCCGAGGGGGCATCGAGCTTCTTCTCGTGATGCATCTCGATGATCTCGGCGCTGTCGTAGTAGCGCGCGGCGATCTCGGCGAAGCGCATCGCGAGCACCGCCCCGATCGCGAAATTCGGGGCGATCAGCACGCCCACGCCCTCGGCGCCGTCCAGCTGGGTGCGCAGCTCCTCGAGCCCCTCCTCGGTCCAGCCGGTGGTGCCCACCACGGCATGGACCCCGTGGTCGACCAGCCAGCGCACGTTCCCTGCTGTGGCGGAGGGAACGGTGAGGTCGATCGCGACCTCCGCCCCAGCCTCGGTCACCGTCGAGAGGTCGTCGCCGCGGCCGAGTCGCGCGACGAGCTCGAGGTCCTCGGCCTCCTCGACGGCGCGACAGGCGGCGGCGCCCATCCGCCCGGCGGCGCCGAGCACGGCGACACGGCGGGGACTGTGCGAGGACGGGGATGCGTTCATGGGTTTCCTCCTGTGTGGGGGTGGGGCGAGGACGTGCGGGCGGGGCGGGCGGTCTCTCAGCTCTCCGGGCCGACCTC
>JAAZLF010000588.1 GCA_012799425.1 Actinomycetales bacterium
GGTCGAGGTACTCCGTGAGGTCGAGGATCTCGGCGGCGTCCTCGACGCGCTTGCGGATCTCGGCCTTCGGGTTGCCCGCGATCTTCAGGGCGAAGCCCATGTTGTCGGCGACCGACATGTGGGGGTACAGCGCGTAGTTCTGGAACACCATCGCGATGTCGCGGTCCTTCGGCGGCACATCGGTGACGTCGCGGTCACCGATGAGGATGCGGCCGGCGTCGATCTCCTCGAGGCCGGCGAGCATGCGCAGCGAGGTCGACTTGCCGCAACCGGAGGGGCCGACCAGGACGAGGAACTCGCCGTCGCCGATCTCGATGTTGAGGTTGTCGACGGCCGGGCGCTCCTGGCCCGGGTAGACGCGCGAGGCGTTGTCGAACGTGACTGTTGCCATGGTGGTTCTCCTTCACCGGCAGGTACGTGCCGGACGGTCCGTTGTGAAGTGATGGATGGCCGGGTCGATGTCGCTCTCCAGGAGGTGCTCCTTCGCACCGGCTCGAGTGAGTGTATCCCACGTCTCACCCGTGCGGTGACATCGCTCTCTGTTCGTCCCGCGTGTCGGGACGGTGGTCTCCGGACGGCCCCCGAAGGCCCCGCCGGACGGGCCCCGGCCGTGGCCGTCAGCGGTGCGGCCTGCGGGATACTGGGGGAGTGGACATCACTCAGCTGACCCGGAAGATCCTCGATCGACGTGAGAGGCGGGAGGACCCGCTGCGGATCGTGCAGGCGGGGCACCCTGCGCTGCGGCGCAGAGCCGTCTCCGCCCTCGAACGGGTCGATGTCGAGCTCCTGCTGGAGCTCGCGGAGGCGATGACGATCACCATGAGGGACGCCCCGGGCGTCGGGCTCGCGGCCCCGCAGGTCGGGCTGCCGCTGCGGTTCTACGTGGTCGAGGACAGCTTCGTCTCCGACGAGGGGGAGGACCCGGATGACGACCTGCTCGAGCGTCGGCCCCTCGCGCTGCGCTTCCTGCTGGACCCGGTGATCGAGCCGCTCGGCACCGAGCGGGTCTACGCCTTCGAGGGATGCCTCTCCGTCGACGGCTGGCAGTCCATCGTGCCGCGATCGCGTCGGGTGCGCCTGCATGCCACCGAGCTGCTCGAGGACGGGAGCCTGCAGCAGATCGAGGAGGAGCACGTGGGCTGGACCGCGCGCATCTTCCAGCACGAGACCGATCATCTGGCAGGGACCCTCTGCCACGACGTGGCGGTCCCCCGCTCCTTCATGGATGCCGACTACGCCGGGCACTACGCCGATCTCGGGGATGCGGTGCGGCGGCTCGGGCTGACCGGTGAGATCGTCGAGCTGGGCGAGGGCGAGGTCGTGATCGGATGAGCCGCCTCGCGGCGGCGAGGAGGCCGTCTCTCCCTCGCCCGCCTGCCGAGGGACGGGCTCATCCCTGGGCGCCCAGGCAGGACGCGATAGCTTGACCCTGTTCACGTACCGACAGAACGGAGCCGACGGTGGCGCACAGCGACCCGAACATCCCGCACCATGACCCGCACGGACCTGAGGCGCTGCCCGGGGACGAGCTGGCCGAGCAGATCGACGAGCGCTGGCTGGCTCTGATCGACACCGCTCTGAAGGTGCAGTCCCCGCTCGCCCGCAGCTACGTGGCGAAGCTCCGCCTCAAGCACCCCGACGCCACCGATCGGCAGCTCCTCGAGCACGTCACCAAGCGCTTCATCTCCCTGACCACCCTCACCGGCGCGGGCATCGGCGGCGTCGCCGCACTGCCCGGCCTGGGCACCGCAGCGGCTCTCGGCCTCACGGTCGGGGAGGGGGTCTCCTTCGCCGAGGCCTGCGCCTTCCTCACCCTCGCCTCCGCGGAGATCCACGGCGTCGACATGTCCGACAGCAGCACCCGGCGCCTGGTGCTGATGGGCGTCCTCGGAGGGGAGCGCGGCACCCGGATCATCGCCAAGACGATGGGCAAGCACGGGCTGCAGTGGCAGGCGGTGCTGGGCGGCGGGGGCGGTTTCCTCCCGAGCCTGATCAGCAAGCAGGTCTCGCGCTACGTGCGCCGCCGCGTCGTCTCCCGCGCGGGCAAGCTGTGGCTGCTGCGCCTGCTGCCCTTCGGGATCGGTGCGGCGCTCGGCGGCTTCGGTGCCCGATCGGTCGCCACGTCGGTCGTGGACGCGATGCTCGAGATCTTCGCGCACGGGCCGACGCTCGAGGGGGAGATCGCCCAGGAGCGCCGCGAGCTGGGCGCCTGAGCAGACAGCACGCGCTGCGCGCATGCGGCAAGGAGGGTCGACCCCCGGGGGTCGCCCCTCCTTGTCGCATGCCATGCGGTCCGGGCGCGCTGCACGGCGCCCGTCGGACTCACATCTCCTGGGTGAACTCGTTGGCGTGCTCGGTGCCGACCGCGCGCTGGTAGGAACGGCGGATCTCCGCCTCCGCGTCGCTGCGGCCCTCCCAGTGCGCGCCCTCGACGCTCTTGCCCGGCTCGAGGTCCTTGTAGACCTCGAAGAAGTGCTGGATCTCCAGACGATGGAACTCCGAGACATCGGTGAGCTCCTGACGGCGCACCTGGCGGCGGTCGCCCACGGGCACCGCCACGATCTTGTCGTCGCCGCCGGCCTCGTCGCGCATGCGGAACATGCCCAGGGCGCGGCAGCGGATCAGACAGCCCGGGAACGTCGGCTCCTCGAGCAGCACCAGGCAGTCCAGCGGATCGCCGTCCTCGCCGAGGGTCCCCTCGATGAAGCCGTAGTCGTCCGGGTAGCGGGTTGCGGTGAACAGCATCCGGTCCAGCCGGATGCGCCCGTTGTGGTGGTCCACCTCGTACTTGTTCCGATTTCCGCGAGGGATCTCGATGGTCACGTCGAATTCCACGACAGCCGCTCCATTGCTCCGGCCCCGTGGGCCACTGGTAATGACCGGAACACCATATCGTGGGGTGCATGGCGCTGAGAGCAATGGATCGCATCTGGCGCACCACTGCGATCGTGATGTGCGCGGCGGTGCCCACGAGCTTCTACGTGCTCGGAGACCTCACCGACGCCTTCCCCGGCGTGCTGACGCTGCGCACCGTCGAGGAGGGCCCGGCGGCCGGCCCGCGAGCCGTCGCCGAGGACTGGGAGCGACTGAGCGCCGGCGACCTGGTGGACCCGCCTGAACCTTCTGCGGACCTTGAGGGCACAGCTGACCTCGAAGAACGCATGTCGACCGGAGCCGAGATCCCGGTCGTGGACGGAGGCCTGGCCTTCAGCGTCGTCGATGCCGACAGCGGCGAGGTCCTCGCCGAGCGCGACTCCGGCACCGCCCTGGTGCCGGCCTCCACCCTCAAGCTGCTCACCGCCGCCGCGGTGCTGCGTCAGTACAGCGGCGAGGAGGTGCTCACCACGCGCGCCACGGTCGCGGACGGCGTGGTGACCCTCGTGGGCGGTGGTGACATGACTCTCAGCGACGAGGATCTGCGTGACCTCGCGGCGCAGACGGCAGAGCTCGCCTCCGTCCAGGGGGAGGATGAGGTCTCACTCGTCTACGACGACTCCTATCTGCAAGGAGGGCACAACGAGGCCTGGGGCGGCAACGGCGCCGCAGGAGGCTGGGTGACTCCCACCGCCTCGCTCGCGCTCGACGGGGGGTGGCTCGACGGCCAGCAGTACGGACCCAAGTCCCTCGACCCCGCAGGCGACGCCGCCGAGCGCTTCGCGGAGCTGCTCGCCGACGCCGGCCTCGCCGTCACCGGGGACATCGCCGAGGGGGAGGCGCCGACCGAGGCGGCCTCGGTCGAGATCCACTCCGAGCCCCTCGGGGAGATCGTGCGCCGCACCCTGCTGATCTCGGACAACACGACCTCGGAGCTGCTCGCCCATCTCGTGGCCCTCTCACGCGGGCAGGAGACCACCCCGACCGGCGCCGCGGCGGCGGTGGAGGCGGAGATCCGGGACCTGGCCGCTGAGCTCGACGTGCCTGCCGAGGCGATCGATTCCCTCGATCTGCATGACGGGTCGGGCCTGTCCCGACAGAACCGGGTGCCTCCCGCGCTGCTGTCCGCTGTTCTGGCCGAGGTCGCCTCCGGCGAGGTCCCCACGCTCGAGCAGATCCTGTTCGACGTCCCGATCGCCGGGCTCTCCGGCACGCTCGCGGAGCGCTTCGACGCGGACGGCACACGCGACGCCAGCGGCCTGGTGCGCGGCAAGACCGGGTACCTCGGCGGCGCGGCCACCCTGGCAGGGGTCGCCGTGCTGCCCGATGGGCGCACCGTCGGCTACTCGATCGTGGTGCACGGCTTCGACGGCGCCGATGCAGAGGCTGCGCGAGCCGCCGTCGACCAGATCGCTGCCGAGATCGTGCAGGTCCGCTGATGGCCGGGCCGCCTCCCGTCGTCGCCCGGGCCCGCACCGCCGTGCGGGCCGCACTGGCCGCGCGCCTCGAGCTGCTCGCGGACGACACCGCAGTCGGCCATCTCTCGCCGCGGCTGCTGGTGGGCTGCAGCGGGGGAGCCGACTCCCTCGCCCTGCTCGCCATCACGGCCTGGGTCGGCTCCCGGATGGGCCTGGAGACCGAAGCGGTGATCGTCGACCACCGGCTGCAGGAGTCCTCCGCGCAGGTGGCCGAGCGGGCCCTCGCCCAGGCGCAGCGGCTCGGGCTCCACGGGCAGGTGCTGAGCGTCGACGTCGATGCCGGCGCCCCCGGCGGGATCGAGAACGCCGCCCGGAGCGCACGGCATGAAGCCTTGGAGACCGCGCTCGAGGAGCGCAGTGCGATCGCCCTGCTGATGGCCCACACCCTCGACGACCAGGCCGAGCAGGTCCTGATGGGCCTCGCCCGCGGGGCCGGGCCCCGTGCGCTGGCCGGGATCCCGCGCGCCCGGGGCCCCCTGCTGCGCCCGTTCCTGGGCACCGGGCGCGACGAGACCACCGCCCTGCGCCGCGCCGACACCGAGGAGATCTGCCGCCTGCACGACCTGGAGTGGTGGGAGGACCCGATGAACGCGGACGAGACGCTGCTGCGCTCGCGCGTGCGCCATCGCGCCCTGCCGCTGCTGAGGGAGATGCTCGGCGAGCAGATCGACGAGAACCTCGCGCGCACCGCCGATCTGGTGCGCCCCGACGTCGACCATCTCGATGAGGAGGCCCGTGCGATGCTCGCCTCCCTGCGCCGCGACGGCGGGGAGCTGCGCGAGGACGGCGACCTGCTCCTGCTGGACGTGCACGCCCTCGCCGCCGCGCCCGCACCGCTGCGCACCCGGATCCTGCGCGACGCCTCACGTTCCGCTGA
>JAAZLF010000589.1 GCA_012799425.1 Actinomycetales bacterium
GACGAACCGGGCTCGGTCTCGGCGAGCACCGACTCCGGCGGATCCTGCTTCATGGAGTCCTCGATCGACGCCTCGACCCACTTCTCGAGGTACTCGAAGTCCGGGTTGCCGGAGTAGGTGACATCCTGCGTGATCGGGTACGAGGTGAAGCCGCCGTCCTTGATCCGCAGCGCCAGGTCCACGAACGCGTCGAGGTTGCCCACGGGGATGTCGGTCACGATGTTGTTCTCGGTGGCGGTGACCAGGCCGGGCACCGACAGCGCGAGAGAGGTGGGGTCCGCCTCCTCGGCGACCGCCCGCACGATCCGCTGCTGTCGGCACATGCGGTTGAAGTCGTCCGAGCCCTCTCGTGAGCGCGCGTACCAGAGCGCATGGTATCCGTCGAGCTTCTGGTCACCGGGTTCGATGTAGCCGTCGATCGCCGCGGCGCCGCCGCCGATGGGGATCCGGCGCTCGACGACCATGTCCACGCCGCCGAGGGCGTCGACGAGATCCTCGAAGCCCTGCAGGTTCACCATCGCGTAGTAGTCCATCTCGAGGCCGAGGGTCTCCTCGACGGCCCAACGGGTCGCTGTCAGACCGGGCTCCGGATCGCCTTCGAACAGGTCCGCTCGATCCTCCGCCCAGGTCCACACGGCGTTGATCAGGTTCTCGTTGCGGCCGAAGTAGTCGAAGCCGTCGGGGAACTCCTCGGCCGCCACCGTGCCCTCCGGGAACTCGACGTCCTCGAGATTGCGGGGGATGGAGAACAGCGCGGTCTGGCCGGTGGCCGTGTCGACCGAGGCCACCATGATCGTGTCGGGACGGGTGCCGGTGCGGTCATCGCCCGCGTCCTGGCCAAGCAGCATGATGTTCAGACGCTCGGTATCCGCCCACGGGTCCTCGCCGGCGGCGAAGGAGCCGCTCTGGCCCTGGCCCCCGCCGAACACGGTCTCGGAGCTGAACAGGTTCTGCAGGGCCCACAGGGAATGCACACCACGCCCGAAGGGCACGGCGATGGCCACCACCATCAGCGCCGCGAGGGCGAGGGCGACGTATCGCTTCGCGCCGGCGAGGCGCTCGCGGGTCGAATGGGCGAGGTTCGCCAGCACGATCTGCAGCGCCCACAGCAGGCCCACGACGCCGACGGTGACCATCACGCCGATCAGGAAGCTCCGTTTGGTGGCGAGCATCATCCCGGTGCGCAGCGGCTCTCCGAACAGGAGGAAGGCGCCTGCGGCGACGAGGGCGAGCACGAGCGCGGCCAACAGCGCCCAACCGAGCCTGCGCAGGCGGGTGGTCACCAGACCCGAACCGGGCAGGAAGGAGGTCAGCACGGTCCAGAAGGCCACGCGCGGCAGCGAGCCGGAGCCCTTCGCCGCACCGGCGGAGCGGTCCTGGGTGCGAGCGGCGCGCGAACCGGCCTCGGGTCCGGAGCGATCAGCCGATGCGTCCGGCACGGCGGGTGCGGGAGAGGTGCCGGAGCGGGCCGACGGGCCGGACGGCGCCGACGCACCGGAGGGGGCGGAGGCGCCGGAGACGGAGGTGGTCCGTCCCGGGACGATCATCGGACCGGGCCCCGGGGCCGTCACGGGTTCGAGCGCAGCGGTGGGCTCGTCCCCGACCTTCTCGGGCTCCGTCTCGGAGGCCGGGGCCAGGGGCGTCTCGGACGGTGTCTGCGCGGCCGCGTCATCCGCAGCGGTCGTCCAGACGTCCTGCTCGGTGGAAGGGCCGGGGGTGATCGCGGCACGTCGGCCGCGCGGGCGCTGCGGCGCGGCGCTCTCCCCGGCCGCGGGGGATGCGGAGACCTCGGTGGCGGGGGAGTCGGCGGTGCCGATCTGGTCGAGCGGGAAAGCAGCTCGGCGCCCCCGCGGGCGCTGCGGCGTATCCGGCGGCGTGGGGCCCGACGGTTCGGCAGAAGCGGAGGGAACCGCGGGCGATGCGAAGCCCTGTGCCGCGGTCGGCTCCTCGCCGCGCGGCGCAGGAGGGGCCGCGGGGGTGGGCTGCGCCCCCGGGAACGAGGTGCGCCGCGAGGAGGACCAGGACGGCGACGACTCCGGGGCGCCCCCGGCCGCAGACTCCTCTTGTGGCGACTGCTGGGCGCTGCGCGGCGATGTCGGGGAGGGCCCCGAGGTCGGCGCGGCGGGCGACGTGCGTGACGACGGCGCCGGTGTCGCCGAGGCCGCCGAGGGTGCGGAGGGGGCGGACGGGGCGGTGCCCGATGAGCTGCCGATCCATGTGCGGCGGGGGTTCGGCCCGCCGAACGCGGCATCGCGGTTGCGGCGCGCCTCCTCCGGCGGAATCGGGGTCGGGCGTGCGCGTCGGGCCGGCTGCTGCTGGTGTCGTCCGGACCGACGGCGTCTGCCCCGGGAGGCTGAGGACGGGTCCGTCATGCGCTACATCCTAGGAGCACCATGCTGGATGTTCATGCATCGGCCTGTGAGAACCTCGTGGAGGTCATGCACGGTCCCTCCGTATGCTGGCCGCATGCGCCTGATCCACACCCCCACGACCGATCTCACATACGACGACTGCTTCTTCCTCCCGCAACGCTCCGCGATCACCTCGCGCTTCGACGTCGATCTGGGCAGCGACGACGGCACCGGCACCACCATCCCGCTGATCGCCGCGAACATGACCGCGGTGACCGGGCGGCGCATGGCCGAGGTGATGGCGCGCCGGGGCGGCCTCGCGGTGCTGCCCCAGGACCTCTCCCCGGAACGGATCGATTCGATCGTGCGCTCGGTGAAGTCCCGGGACCTGCTGGTCGATCATCCGCTGACCCTCACCCCGCAGGGCACGCTCGGCCAGGCCGCTGACCTGCTTCCCAAGCGGCCCCACGGCATCGTGGTGGTCGTCGATGAGCAGCGCCGCCCGCTCGGCACCGTCTCCGCGGAGGAGATCGCCGGCCGTGACACCTTCTCCGAGGTCGGCGAGGTGCTCAGCCAGGACGTGCCCGTGCTGGGCACGAGCGACCTCGAGGCGAACCCCGCAGAGCTCCACGGCCGGATCGCCGCGACCCACCATGACGCCGCGATCGTCGTCGACGACGAGGGCGTGCTGCGCGGAGTCCTCACCGCCACCGGTGTGCTGCGCTCGACCATCTACCGTCCCGCCACCGACGCCGAGGGCAGGCTCCGCATCGCCGTCGCCGTCGGGGTCAACGCGGACGTCGCGCAGCGCGTGCGCGACCTGGTCGAGGTCGGCGCGGACGTCATCGTGCTGGACACCGCCCACGGGCACCAGGACAAGATGATCGACGCGCTCCGCATCGCCCGCGAGGCGCTCGGGCCCCGCGAGGGCACCGCGGTGCGGCTCGCGGCCGGGAACATCGTCACCGCCGAGGGCACCCGCGAGCTGATCGAGGCCGGAGCCGACATCGTCAAGGTCGGCGTCGGCCCCGGCGCCATGTGCACCACCCGGATGATGACCGGCGTCGGCCGCCCCCAGTTCTCCGCCGTGCTGGAGTGCGCCGCCGAGGCGCGTCGCCTGGGCGGGAGCGTCTGGGCCGACGGCGGCGTGCGCCACCCGCGCGACGTCGCCCTCGCGCTCGCCGCCGGGGCCTCCAACGTGATGATCGGGTCCTGGTTCGCGGGCACCTACGAATCGCCCGGCCAGATGCGCGCCGACGAGGCGGGCCGCCGTTACAAGGAATCCTTCGGCATGGCCTCCAAACGAGCCGTCTCCCATCGCACCGCCCACGAGGACGCGTTCGCCCGCGCCCGCAAGGGCCTGTTCGAGGAGGGCATCTCCACCTCTCGCATGTACCTCACCGAGGGCAAGGGCGGGGTCGAGGACCTGCTCGACGAGATCACCGCCGGGGTGCGCTCCTCCTACACCTACGCGGGTGCGGCCAGCACGGAGGAGTTCCGCGAGCGGGCCGTGATCGGCCTGCAGGGAGCGGCCGGGTACGCCGAGGGCCGCCCGGTCTCGAGCTCCTGGAGCTGAGCTCCCGCCCGTCCGGCCCGGGCGGCGCGCAGCGTCGCCCGGGGTGTCGGCGGCCGCATCGTGCCAGGTAGGATCGCCTCATGACGACTCTCGTGATCGGTGGCGCCGGATACATCGGATCGCACGTGGTGCGACTCCTCCTCGAGCAGGGCAGGGAGGTGGTGGTGGTCGATGATCTCTCCACGGGGCTGCGACACCGCACCGAGGGAGCCGAGCTGATCGAGCTCGACGTCACCCTCCCTGAGGCGCGCGAGAAGCTCGCCTTCCAGATGCGCGCCTGCGGTGCCGATTCCGTGATCCACTTCGCCGCCCACAAGCAGGTCGGCGAATCCGTCGAGAACCCCGAGATGTACTGGCACGACAACATCGGCGGCCTCGCCAACGTGCTCTCCGCCTGCGCGAGCGCCGAGGTGCGCGACATCGTGTTCTCCTCCTCCGCTGCGGTGTACGGCATGCCCGACGTCGACGTCGTCACCGAGGACCTCGCACCGCAGCCGATCAACCCCTACGGTGCGACCAAGTACGTGGGGGAGTGGATGCTCGGCGACGCCGAGCGCGCCCATGGGATGCGCACCGTCGCGCTGCGCTACTTCAACGTGGCCGGTGCCGGGTGGCCGGAGCTGGCGGACACCGCCGTGATGAACCTGGTGCCGATCGTGCTGGACCGCCTGGAGCAGGGCAAGGCGCCCGTCGTGTTCGGCGACGGCTACGACACCCCCGACGGCACCTGCATCCGCGACTACGTGCACGTGCTCGATCTCGCTCACGCCCACATCGCGGCGCTGGACTACCTGCGCGGCGAGGAGCGCCCGCACCGCACCTTCAACGTCGGCACCGGCGAGGGCTCGAGCGTGCTCGAGGTGATCGACGCGATCGCCCGCGCCAAGGGCATCGAGATCACCCCCGAGATCGGGGCCCCGCGCGCCGGCGACCCGGCTCGTCTGATCTGCTCCGGCGACCGCATCGCGCAGACCCTCGGCTGGAAGTCCGAGCACGGGCTGGACGATATCGTCCGCTCCGCCGTCGAGGCCAGGGGCGCCGCGCTCACCCCCGACGTCGAGGCCTACCCCGAAGGCTGACCCCGGGCCTGCCGGGCCTGCCGGGCCTGCCGGGCCTGC
>JAAZLF010000590.1 GCA_012799425.1 Actinomycetales bacterium
AGGAGTGCATCGCCTGCACGTCCGTCTCCGCCCGTTCGCGGGAGCCGCGCGAGACGATCGCGCGCCCCTCCTCGTGGACCTGCATCATCAGCTGCTCCGCGACGAGATGGGAGTACCCGAAGTAGCGGCGGAAGACGAACACGACGTAGCTCATGAGGTTCACCGGGTCGTTCCAGACCACGGTGCACCATGGCCCGTCGGCCTCCAGCGTGCCCTGCACACTGCCTGCGAGGTCGGTGCGCGAGCCCGTCCCCGGATCCGCCCGCGGCAGGTCCACCGGCATGCACATCCTCCTGAGTCCGACCGCGCCCCAGGGATCGGGAGGCGGCGGGGACGAGTCTACGGGGCGCGCCCGGTCCCCTGCCGTCCCGCCACGCATTACGGTGGACACCGTGACTTCTGCCCTGCTCACCGATCTCTACGAGCTGACGATGCTGGAGGCCGCCCGCGAGGCCGGCACCGCATCGCGCCGCTGCGTCTTCGAGGTGTTCACCCGTTCCCTGCCCGAAGGGCGCCGCTACGGCGCGCTCGCCGGCACCGGCCGCGTCCTCGAGGCGATCGCCGATTTCCGATTCGACGAAGCGGATCTGCGCTATCTGCGCCGAGCCGACGTGCTGAAGGAGGAGACCCTCGAGCACCTCGCCGAGTACCGCTTCACCGGCGACCTGCACGGCTACGAGGAGGGCGAGCTCTACTTCCCCGGCTCCCCCGTGCTGCGCATCGAGGGCACCTTCGAGAATGCCGTGCTGCTGGAGACCGTGGTGCTGTCGATCCTGAACCACGACAGCGGCGTGGCCTCAGCGGGCTCCCGCATGGTCACCGCGGCCCGGGGCCGTCCCTGCATCGAGATGGGCGGACGGCGAGTGCACGAGGACGCCGCGATCGCCGCGGCGCGTGCTGCCCGCATCGTGGGCTTCGCCTCCACCTCCAACCTCGCCGCAGGGGCCCACTACCGAGTGCCCGTGGCCGGCACCGCCGCGCACGCCTTCACGCTCCTGTTCGACACGGAGGAGGAGGCGTTCCGCGCCCAGCTCGCCGCTCAGGGCGCCGGCACCACCGTGCTGGTGGACACCTACGACGTGGAGCACGCCGTGCGCACCGCGGTCGAGATGGCCGGCCCGCAGCTCGGCGCGGTGCGCCTGGACTCCGGCGACCTCGGCGTCCAGGCGGTGCAGGTGCGCACGCTGCTGGATTCCCTCGGCGCGACCAGCACCCGGGTCACCGCGACCGGCGACCTCGACGAGTACCGGGTCGACGAGCTGAAGGACACTCCGCTGGACGGATACGGCATCGGCACCCGCCTGGTGACCGGCGGCGGGCATCCTGCTCCCGGGTTCGTCTACAAGCTGGTCGAACGCGAAGGGGCCGACGGCCAGATGCACCCCGTGGGCAAGAAATCGCACGACAAGGCCACCCTCGGGGCCGGCAAGGCCGCCTACCGGATGCTGGTGGGCGGGCGCGCCCACGCGGAGCTCGTGCTGCCCGGTGAGGAGGAGATCGCCGAGTTCGAGCGGGAGCTGATCGCGGAGCTGACCTCCGGCGAAGCGAACCCGGACTGGAAGCGCACCTCGCTGCGGCCGCTGCAGAAGCCCATGATCCTCAGCGGCGAACCGGTCGAGGAGCTGCGCGCGCCGGCCATGGTGGAAGCGGCGCGGCAGCGGCATGCCGCCTCGGTCGCGGAGCTGGGCCTGTCCCCCGACGCGGGCCCCGACGGCCCGGTCGCGATCCCGACGGTGGTCGACGGTGTCGAGGCCGCGCGCGTGCTGAGCTGAGGGCTGGGCGGCGAGGGATCACGGTGCCGGTGCCGGGACGCTGAAGAGCGTGGCCGGGCTCAGCGGCGGCCGACGAACCAGCCGCGCACGATCCCGATCCGCTCCTGGATCTGCTCGGCGCTGGCCTGCGCCACGGCCGGTCCCCCGCTGCGGCCGCGCAGCGTGTTGTGCACCTGCCCGTGCGGGATGCCCGACTTGCGGGCCCAGGCGGAGACCAGCGAGCTGAGCTCCTTGCGCAGGTCCATCAGCTGACGGTGATCGACCACACCGGGCGTGACCGGTGAATCGGCGCTGCCGCTCTTCTGCCGCCGCGCCTGCTGCTGGGCCTGCTGCTGCTGGAGCACCGTGCGCATCTGGTCGGGATCGAGCAGGCCCGGGATGCCCAGGAACTCCTGCTCGTCCTCGGAGCCGATCATGCCGCCGGCACCGTACTCGCCGCCGTCGAAGAGCACCCGGTCGAACGAGGCCTCCGACTCGAGCGCCTCGAAGGTCATCTCGAGCTGGTCGGAGGTCTGCTCGGGACGATTGGCCTGCTCTATCAGGCTCTCGTCGAGACCGGTTTCCTCGTCGCCGCCCTTGGGTCGACGATCCAGCACGTGATCGCGCTCCGCCTCCATCTCGGCAGCGTGGCCCATCAGGATCGGGACCGTGGGCAGGAAGACGCTCGCCGTCTCCCCGCGGGTCCTCGAGCGCACGAAACGGCCCACGGCCTGGGCGAAGAACATCGGGGTGGAGGTCGAGGTGGCGTAGACCCCCACGGCCAGGCGCGGCACGTCCACGCCCTCGGAGACCATGCGCACCGCCACCATCCAGCGATCCTCGGAGTCGGAGAACTCCTCGATCCGCTTGCCTGCGCCGACGTCGTCCGACAGCACCACGGTGGGGTCCTGCCCGGTGATGTCGCGGAGCGTCGCGGCATAGGAGCGCGCCGCCTTCTGGTCGGTGGCGATCACCAGACCACCGGCGTCGGGCACATGGCGGCGCACCTCGGTGAGCCGACGGTCGGCCGCGGAGAGCACGGACTGGATCCACTCCCCCTTGGGATCCAGCGCGGTGCGCCAGGCCTGCTGGGTGATGTCCTTGGTCTCGAGCGCACCGAGCTGGGCGGAGACCTCGTCGCCGCTCTTGGTGCGCCAGTGCATGCGACCGGAGTAGGTCATGAACAGCACCGGGCGCACCACATGGTCCCGCAGAGCATCGCCGTAGCCGTAGGTGTAGTCCGCCTTCGAGCGCAGGAAGCCCTCGCCGTCCTCCTCGTAGTCCACGAAGGGGATCTGGGAGTCGTCGGAGCGGAACGGGGTGCCCGTCAGCGACAGGCGTCGGGTCGCGGGGTCGAAGGCTTCGCGCACACCGTCGCCCCAGGTGCGGGAATCGCCGGCGTGGTGGATCTCGTCCAGGATCACCAGGGTGCGGTCCGCCTCGGTGCGGGCCCGGTGCAGCGCCGGGTGCATTCCGATCTGGGCGTAGGTCAACGCGACACCCTGGTAGTGGGAGCCGTGTGCGCCCTGGGCGTTGGAGAAGTTCGGGTCCAGGGAGATGCCCACACGCGCGGCGGCGTCGGCCCACTGGGTCTTCAGATGCTCTGTCGGCGCGACCACCGTGATGCGGCGGACGGTGCCCTCGGAGAGCAGCGCGGCCGCGATCTGCAGGGCGAAGGTCGTCTTGCCCGCGCCTGGGGTCGCGACGGCCAGGAAGTCCTTGGGCGCACGGTCGCGGTAGAGCTCGAGAGCCTCTGCCTGCCAGGCACGCAGCTTGGGGACAGTGCCCCAGGCGGCACGCTCGGGGTAGGCGACGGGGAGCGATCGCGCAGCAGCCTCGGAGGGCTGGCGGGGATCACTGGTGGAGAACAGGGAGGGGGTGGTATTCACGGCGTGCCCCACCGTACCGCCGCGCTCCGACGAACCGCCGTCAGCGGCGATGTGAGGAAGTCGCCGCGCGCCGATCCCCCGTCGCGGGCTCCCGCCGGGGCTCCGTCGGACCCCTCGCGGGGCGTCAGCGCCGCCCGCCGAAGAAGCCGCGGAAGCCGCCGCCCTTCCCGGAGCCGCCCTTGCCGTCACCGCCGTCGTTCGGCTCGCGCATCCCGTCGTAGATCTCCTTGCACTCCGGGCACACGGGGTACTTCTCGGGGTCGCGGCCGGGCACCCACACCTTGCCGCACAGCGCGATCACCGGGGTCCCGCCGAGAGCGGCCTGGGTGACCTTGTCCTTGCGGACGTAGTGGGCGAACCGATCGTGGTCGCCGTCGTCGGTCTTCTGCTCCTGCTCCTGCCGCTGACGGTCGAGCACCGCGGTGCTGCCGGGGCCGGCGCCCGGATCGTCGCTGTAGGGGTCCATCCGGGACGGGTCGGAGGTGGAGGACATGACTGCTCCCTGGATCGATGACGTGACCCTCCGAGCCTACCGGGCGCGCGGCGGCCGGACCATGTCCCCCGGACCGTCTGCCCAGGACCGGCCTCGCCTCCCCGCTGAGGTGAGGGGCGCCTGGAAGAATGCGCCCATGGACGCCGTGGTCGAGTTCCTGCACCGCCTGCCCGAGGAGATCCGACGGGTGGGCGGCTCCCTGCCATGGCGGATAGGCCTGCTGGCCCTCGCGCTGCTGCTGAATCTCGGCTTCTACCTGCCCTCCCTTCCCGAGGCGACGCCCGGTCCCGATGTGCCCGGGCTCGACAAGGTCGTGCACCTGGCGGTGTTCGGGCTGACCGTGTTCGCCGCCGGGAGGGTCCTCGCCCCGCGGAAGCGGTTCCCGATGGGATGGGTGGTGATCATCGCGCTCGTGCACGCGGTGCTGAGCGAGCTGGTGCAGCTGATGGTGCTGTCGGAGCGCAGCGGTGATGCCGCCGACCTGCTGTTCGACGTGGTCGGGATCGGCCTCGGCGCGGCCGTGTGGGCGGGTGAGAGAAGGCTGCGCCGTGCATCGGCCCCACGTCAGGTGGTCCCGCAGTGAGCGCGCAGTCGCAGCTCCAGGGGATCCGTGACGAGCTCCCGCCGTCGATGCGGAGGGTGGCCGATGCCGTGCTCGCGGACCCACACCGGGTCCTGCACGGCACGATCGCCGAGCTCGCCACAGCCGGTTCGACGTCGGAGCCCACAGTGGTGCGGCTGTGCCAGCGCCTGGGGATGTCGGGCTACTCGGAGCTGCGTCTGTCCCTCGCGGCGGAGCTCGCCTCCGAGCAGGTGCGCCGCCCTGCGGTCGGCGCCACCCACGGCGCCGACCTCCCCACGGACAGCTCGCTCGCACAGATCGTCGCGGATGTGGCCCTCACCGAGACCCTCGGCATCGAGGAGACGGCGGCCGCGCTCGACGTCACCGCTCTCGAGCAGGCGGTCGAGGCGCTGTGCGAGGCCCCCGTGGTGCTGCTGCACGGCATCAGCGCCTCCGCCTCCGTCGCCGGGGATTTCGAGCGCAAGCTGCAGCGCATCGGACGGATCGCCAGCAGCCTCCCCGACACCCACGACGCCCTCGCCGCAGCAGCTCTGATGAGACCGGGCCAGGTGGCGCTCGGACTCTCGCACGGCGGCGCGACGGACGAAGTCGCGGCGTTCCTCGCCCAGGCACGACGCGCCGGCGCCACCACGGTGGCGGTCACCAACAGCCGGAGCGGCCCCGTGGTCGCCGAGGCCGACGTCGTGCTGCGCACGACCGTGCGCGAATCCGCCTACCGCTCTGGCGCGATGGCCTCTCGCTCGGCACAGCTGCTGGTCATGGACTGCCTCTTCGTCGCGATCGCCCAGCGCCGGCGGGAGGCCTCCGTGCGGGCACTGCGCATGACCTACGACGCCCTCGAGGAGTATCGCCGCACATGAACGACATCGACCGCACCCGGCAGCTCGAGGAGCTCGCCGCGGCTCTGACGCGCACCGCCCGGACCGCTCCCGCCGCACCTGCAGCACCTGCCGTGGCCGAGGCTGCGACCGGGGCCGCCGCCGCGGTGGACGACGCCTCCGGACACCGCGCGAAGGTCTTCGCGGGCACCACCGCGCTCTTCGCGGCCGACGGCACGCCGCTTCCCTCCGGCAGCCCCGACGTCACCCCCATCGGACCGGAGACCCTCTTCGACATGGCCTCGGTGACGAAGATCGTCACCGCGCTGACCGCCCTCGTGCTGATAGACGAGGGGCTGCTGGACCCCGAGGCGCCGCTCAGCGAGCAGCTGCCCTCACCGCACCCCGGGATCACCGCCCGCCACCTGCTCACGCACACCTCGGGGCTCCCATCGGTCATGCCGCTGTGGAAGATCCCCGGGAGCAGGCAGCAGCGGATCGAGGCCGTCTTCTCTGCGCCCCTGGGGAGCGCTCCGGGCACTGCTCACGCCTACTCGTGCATCGGGTTCATCCTGCTGGGCACCCTGCTCGAGGAGCTGACCGGCACCGCCCTGCCCGAGCTGGCACGCCGCCGAGTTCTCGGTCCGGCCGGGGCCTCGACGGCAGGCTGGGGCGTCCCCGAGGACCGTGCCGACCGTGCCGCCGCCACAGAGCATCAGGACGATCCGCCGCGAGGCCTGGTGAGAGGGCAGACCCATGACGAGACCGCCTGGTCCCTCGGAGGGGCCGGCAATGCGGGGACGTTCATGACGCTCGACGATGCGCTCGCGCTCGGAAGAGTGCTGTGCGGCCGCGCGCCCGGGGTCGTCCTCTCCCCCGCGACCCGCGAGCTGATGCTGTGCGAGCAGCTGCCGGCGGGCGTCAGCACAGGTGCGGCATGGACACAGGGGTTCGGCCTGCGGATCGGGCAGGAGACGGCCCCGGGCGCCGTGCTCCCTCGGATCGTCGGCCACCCCGGCTTTACCGGCACGTCAGTGCTGGCCGACCCCCTCACCGGCACCGTCGCTGCGCTGCTGACCAACCGCGTGCACCCGCACCGCGACCGGTTCACCGTGGACCGGGCGCGTCAGCGGATCGCGCGGATCGCCTTCTGCTGAGCCCGTGCCCCTGCTCAGCTCCGGCGGGCTGCGGGATCCGGGGCGGCGGCGAGCAGACGCCGGGTGTACTCGTCCTGCGGATCATCGATCACGGAGCCGCTCGGCCCCGATTCCACCACCCTGCCGCGATGCATCACCATCACGTCATCGGAGTAGCGGCGGGCGCTGCCGAGATCGTGGGTGATGTAGAGGACCGCGAGCGCCTCGTCCCGTCGCAGCGAGTCGATGAGGTCGAGCATCTCCCGACGGATCGTGACGTCGAGCATCGACACCGGCTCATCGGCGATCAGCACCTTCGGTGAGGCGGCGAGCGCTCGAGCGAAGGAGACGCGCTGACGCTCCCCTCCCGACAGCTCGTGCGGGAACCGATCGAGGTACTTCTCGGCGGGGACCAGGCCCACCCGCTCGAGCAGCTCGAGGCTGCGCTGGTGCACCGCCTGCTGCCCTCGCGCGTCCTGGTGGATGCGCACCGCTCTGCCCAGGGTGTACGAGATCCTCCTCAGCGGGTTCAGCGAGGCGAACGGGTCCTGAAGGGTCAGCTGCACGTCGCCGACGTACCGGCGGTGATCGGATCCCTCCTTCGCCGGCACCTCGCGACCCTCGAGGAGGATCTGTCCCGAGGTGGCGGGGATCAGGCGGGCGAGCATCCTGCCCAGAGTCGACTTGCCGGATCCGCTCTGACCCACGAGGGCTGTGACGCGGCCGCTGGTCAGGCGGATCGAGACATCATCGACCGCGCGCATGGTCTGCTGGCGTCGCAGCAGTCCGGTGCGCGCGCCGACGGGATACTCCTTGACGAGGTGCCGCCCCTCCAGGACGGGGCAGTCCCCCTGCTGCTCGGATCGCTGCGGTGCGGTGTCGATGGTGCTCATGCGAGGCTCCCCAGGTCGGCGAGAGAGGACAGCAGGTCCTGTGTGTACGGATGCCGGGCATCTCGGTAGACATCCATCGCGGGCCCGTACTCGACGAGGCGACCGCGCCGCATCACGGCGACGGAGTCCGAGATCTCCAGCAGCAGCGCGAGGTCGTGGGTCGTGAAAACGATGGCGAAACCGTACTCCTCGCGCAGCCGCACGATCTGGTCGAGCACCTCCCGCTGGACCAGCAGGTCCAGGGCCGTGGTCGGCTCGTCCAT
>JAAZLF010000591.1 GCA_012799425.1 Actinomycetales bacterium
CCAGCCGGCCTACCTGCCGGTGAACCGCCTGCGGGACGGGTCCGTGCACGACTGGTGAGCGGCGCGCGGCCCGGCCTGCCGCGGCTCAGCGGCTGACCGGGTCCGCCTCCCCGCCGCTGAGCAGCGCCTCGAGGTCTCTGGTGCGCGGTACACCCTCCCAGTCGCCGGGGGTGGTGCAGGCGAGCGCCCCGCAGGCATTCGCCCTGGCCAGGCGCTCTGGAACGGCGAGCTCGTCCAGCTGGGCGCTGAGGTACCCGGCCACGAAGGCATCTCCCGCGCCGACGGTGTCGACCACGTCCACCGCGTATCCGTGTGCCTCGTGGAGCTGCCCGTGCGCGAGCGCGGCGGCGCCGTCGGCCCCGAGCTTCGCGACCACCTGCCGGCCCTCCGCTGCGAGGGCCTCCAGGAGGGCGCGGGGCGAGGACTCGTCGGCCCCAGGGGTGAGGAGCGAGAGCTCCTCCGGGCCGCCGAAGAGGATGTCCACGTGCTCGAGCACCTCGCCCAGCAGCGCGGCCAGGTGCTCCCTGGTGCCGAGCCTCGAGCGGTAGTTCACATCCAGGCTGACCTGCACTCCTGCAGCCGTCGCGCGCCGCACCGCGGTGACGACGGTGGCGTGGGCGCTCGCCGAGAGCTGCGAGGTGATGCCGCTGATGTGCAGGATCTCGGCCCGCTCGATCAGGCCGTCGGGAAGGTGCGAGGGCTCGAGCGCGGCGGCGGCGGAGCCGGCGCGGTAGTAGTCCACGCGGGTGGTCGCGGCGCTGGGGCGGGACTTGACCATCAGGCCCGTAGGCCGCTGCGGATCGATGTCGCAGTGCACCTCGACGCCCTCGGCGCGGATCTCGCGCACCACCCGCTGCCCCAGCGGGTCGTCGCCCACCCGGCTGATCCAGGCGGTGGGCACCTCGAGCCGGCGCAGCCCGATCGCGAGGTTCGACTCCGCGCCGCCGAGCGCGACGTCCACGGTGGGGAGGTGGGCGAGGGAGCCGATCGTGCCGGTGCGCATCAGCGCCATGGTCTCGCCCACGGTCACCACACGCGGCGCGGTGCTCACGCCCCGGCCTCGCGGGTGGTGACGCCCACGAACTGCGCCGCCCGCTCCGCGAGCGCCTCGAGGCTGCCGCCCCTCAGCGCATCGCCCAGCAGCGGCCCTCCCACCGACACGGCCTCGGCGCCGGCCTGCAGCCAGGTGCGGGCCGCCTCGAGGTCCACCCCGCCGGAGGGGACCACGCGGATCCCGGGGAACGGCCCGCGCAGGTCCTTGAGGTAGCCGGGGCCCACCACGGAGGCGGGGAACACCTTGACCGCCGCGGCGCCCGCGGCCCAGCCCGCATGCAGCTCGCTCGGGGTGAGGCCGCCGGGCACGATCGCGATCCCTGCCTCGGCAGCCGCGTCGAAGAGATCTGTACGGGTGATCGGGGTGACGATGTAGTGCGCCCCGCGCTCCGCGGCGATGCGCAGGTCGGCGGGGTCGGTGACGGTGCCGATGCCGATGTCGAGCCGGTCGCCGAAGCGCTCCAGCAGCACGGGCAGCTCCTCGAGGGTGCCGGGGGTGGACAGGGTCAGCTCCACGGAGCGGATGCCGGCGCCGGCGAGGGTCTCGAGCACGGGTGCGTACTGGTCGGCGCGCTCGCCGCGGATCACCACGATCAGGCGCGCGGCAGCGGTGCGCTCGGGCAGAGCGGGGCGGGAAGCGGCATTCATGGCGGGTCTCCTGAGCGGCGAAGGTGCGCGCCGGAATCTCCGACGCTGAAGATTTTGCGATGCGGAACGCTGGTTCCGACATACGTGACAGTTTAGCAACACCGGGACGCGGGCCACAGGGTGCTCCGGCCCCGTCGGCCACAATGGTCCCGTGACTCCCGCCAGCGCCACCATCGACACCGTTCTGGCCCTCCTGCGCCGAGAGACGCAGGACGAGGCCCACCTCGAGCAGCTCGCCCTCGAGGCGCAGACCCTGCCCACCGCGGAGCTCGTCTATCTCGTGGAGACCCGCCCCTCGACCGAGGCCGCGCTGCTGTTCCGGGTGCTCGGCAAGGCCAGCGCCCTGGCCGTGTTCGAGGCGCTGCCCGCCCATCACCAGGCGGAGCTGATCTCTGCGCTGCGCACCCAGCAGGTCGCCGACATCATCGGCGAGCTCGACCCCGATGATCGCGCCTCCCTGTTCGACGAGCTGCCCGCCTCGGTCGCCGAGCGCCTGATGCATGGCCTGGACGCGGACGAGCGGGCGATGACCACCACCGTGCTCGGCTACCCGCGCCACGCGATCGGCCGCTACATGTCGCCCGAGGTGCTCGCCCTCGCCCCGGGCCTCACCGTGCGCGAGGCGCTCGCGCACGTGCGCGAGCGCGCCGAGGAGGCCGAGACGATCTACCTCCTGCCGGTCGTGGACAGCTCGCGCATCCTGCTGGGCGTGGTGGGACTGCGCCGCCTGCTGGTGGCCGACGGCGACGCGCTCGTGGGCGACCTCGCCCACGAGGCGGTCCATGCCGCCGCGACCGACGGCAGGGAGGAGGCCGCACGTCGCTTCTTCGCCGCGAAGCTGCTGGCCATGCCCATCGTCGACGGCGAGGGCCGACTCGTCGGGCTCGTGACGGTCGACGACGCCGTGGAGATCCTCGAGCAGGAGAACACCGAGGACTCCGCCCGCACCAGCGGCTCCGAGCCCCTGCCGCGCGCCTACCTCTCCACGCCGATCCTGCGCGTGGTGCGCAGTCGCATCGTGTGGCTGCTGGTGCTCGCCATCTCGGCGATCCTCACCGTGCAGGTGCTCGAGGTGTTCGAGGATCGGCTGGACAAGGTGGTGATCCTGGCGCTGTTCATCCCGCTGCTGACCGGCACCGGCGGCAACACCGGCAACCAGGCCGCGACCACCGTGACCCGCGCCCTGGCCGTGGGGGAGGTGCGCGTGCGCGACCTGCCTCGCGTGGTGTGGCGGGAGCTGCGGGTGGGTGCCGTGCTGGGTGTGGTGCTGGGCTCGCTCGGATTCGTCGTCGCGGGGCTCGTCTACGGAGCCTCGATCGGGGCGGTGATCGGCCTGACCCTGCTGTCCATCTGCGCGATGGCCGCGATCGTGGGCGGACTGATGCCGCTGGTCGCGAAGCGGGTCGGTGCGGACCCGGCCGTGTTCTCCAACCCCTTCATCTCCACCTTCTGCGACGCGACCGGGCTGATCATCTACTTCTCGATCGCCACGGCTGTGCTCGGCCTCTGAGGGCCCGGGCCCTCCCGCGCCGTCGCGACGGCGCTTGACGCCTCCTGTGTCACGACGCATACTTGCGGGCACGATGGAGTCGAAGCGCTTCGACAACTCGTGAGCCCACCCCTCTTCAGCAGTCCCGGGGCGTTCTCTCCCTTTTGTCGAAGCGCTTCGATCATGGCGCAGCAGGCCCGGAGAGGAGGTGCGGAGATGGTGACGATGAGCGATGTGGCACGCGAGGCCGGCGTCGCGCTGAGCACCGTCTCCTACATGCTCTCGGGGGACAAGCCGGTCGCGGCCGCCACCCGGGCTCGGATCGAGACCGCGATGCATCAGCTCGGCTACCGCCCGAACGCGATCGCCCGCAGCCTCGCCAGCCGGCGCACCCGGATCCTCGCCCTCCATCTGCCGGAGTTCGACGTCTCGGCCGGGGAGACCGTCTTCGAGATCGTCCGCGGGGCGTACGACCGTGCCTCGGAGCGCGGCTATCTGCTCACCGTCTGGCCGATCGCCTCGGAGCGCGCCCCGCTGGAGCTCGTGGATCTCGTGGGTCAGGGGCACGCCGACGGTGTCCTCCTGGTCGAGGTGGGGCTCGACGACGATCGGATCGGCAGGCTCCAGGAGGCGGAGGTCCCCTTCCTCTCCGTGGGCCGCAGCCGCGAGAGCGAACAGCTGCACTACATCGACATCGACTTCGAGACGACCATCGCCCAGGCGCTCGACGCGCTCGTCGACACCGGCCACCGGGACGTGATGCTGATCGGGCGCTCCCGCGCGATGGAGGCCTCCGGCTACGGACCGGCCGTGCGCTCGCACGAGGACTTCTCCCGCCTGGCCCAGGAGCGCGGCATCCGCCACCGCGAGTTCGCCCTCGAGCCGTCCCCGCAGGCAGGTCGCGACCTCGCGCGGAAGGTGCTCGGGGCGGGGCCACGGCCCGATGCGGTGGTGGCGATGAACGATCTCGCCGTCGTCGGCTTCGTCAACGAGCTGCAGGTCATGGGACTGGACCTGCCGCGGGATCTGTCCGTCGTCACCGTCGTCTCCTCCCGTCGCACCGCCTCGATGACCTCCCCGCCCCTGACCTCGTGGCGGGTCTCCGGCGAGGAGATGGGCCGCCGCGCG
>JAAZLF010000592.1 GCA_012799425.1 Actinomycetales bacterium
CCACGCTGCGGCTGGGCTCCGCCTCGACCGGCAGGCCGGCCGCACGGTACGCGCGGAACCCGCCGACCAGATCGGTCGCGCGGTGGAAGCCGAGGTCGCGCAGATCGCGCGCGGCGAGCGAGGAGTAGCACCCCTCGTTGCAGACCACCACGACGAGGTCGTCATGGTCCGGTCCCTCGGCCATGCGGTGCGCGCTGCCCGGATCCAGCCGCCACTCCAGCACGAGGCGCTCGATGACGACGGCCCCGGGGATGTGCCCCTCGGATCCCCGCGTCTCGGCCGAGCGGATGTCGATCACCTGGGCGCCCTGCGCCTGGGCGGCGAGCAGATCCTCGGGGGAGAGCCGCTCGACGCCCTGCCGAGCGGCCTCGAGGATCTCCTCGATGCTGTGCTGGGCAGCGACGTCCGCGCGTCGACGGCCGCCGGCCGGCGCGGTGTCGCTCATCGCCTGCGGCCCGCGGAGAAGGAGGCGAGCCCGCCGCCGACGGAGTTGCCGGTGCCGCTGCCCTCGGAGCTCGTGGAGTAGCGGGCGGGTGCGCCCTGGCCCTGTCGGCGGGCGCCGGAGGAGGCACCGCCCTGGCCTCCGCGACGGCCGCCGCCCTGACCGCCGGAACGGCCCTGGCCGCCGCGACCCTGGCCGCCACGGCCCTGTCCCTCTCGACCCTGGCCGCCGCGACCCGAGCCCTCGGAACGACCCTCGCTCTGACCGCCGCGTCGGCCGCCACGGCCCTGGCCGCCCTGCCCGCCGGAGCGGCCGCGACCACGGCGCTCGCCGTCCAGGCGTGCCTGGTCCAGCTCCGGCTCGGGCTGGCGCGGCTCATGCGTGGCCACGCGCTCGCCCGGAGCCAGCTCGGTGAGCACCGGGCTGGTGGCCTGGACCTGCGGGTGGTACGTGGGGGTGATGCCGGCCTTGCGCATCAGATCGCTGACGTCGCGCTTCTGCTCCGGGGTCTGCACGGTGATCACCGTGCCGGACTCGCCGGCGCGCGCGGTGCGGCCCGAGCGGTGCAGGTACGCCTTGTGCTCGACGGGCGGATCGGCGTGGACCACCAGGGCCACCTCGTCCACGTGGATCCCGCGCGCGGCGATGTCGGTGCACACCATGGTCGTCGCGGTGCCGGACCCGAAGGCCTCGAGGTTCCGGGTACGGGCGTTCTGCGAGAGGTTGCCGTGCAGGTCCACCGCATCCACGCCGCGTGCGCTCAGCTTGCGGGCGAGGTTCTTCGCGCCGTACTTCGTGCGGGTGAACATGATCGTGCGGCCCGGCGCGGCGGCCAGGTCGCGCAGCACATCGAAGCGGGTGGCGGAGGAGACCTCGAGCACGTGGTGCTCCATGGTGCCCACCGGGCTCGTGGCCGGGTCGGCGGAGTGGGTGACGGGCTGGTGCAGGAACTCCTTGACCAGCTTGTTCACCCCGGAATCGAGGGTCGCGGAGAACAGCATGCGCTGACCCTTCGACGGGGTCTTCGCGAGGATCTTGCGGACCATCGGCAGGAAGCCCATGTCGGCCATGTGATCGGCCTCGTCGATCACGGTGATCTCGACGCCGCCGAGATCCGCGTGGCCCTGGTTCATGAGGTCCAGCAGGCGTCCCGGGCAGGCCACGAGCACGTCGATTCCGCCGGCCAGCGCCTTCACCTGCGGGTTCTGTCCCACGCCGCCGAAGACGACGGCGCTGCGCAGGCCCGCGGCCTCCTCGAGCGGCTTGAGCGACTCGGCGAGCTGGGTGGCGAGCTCACGGGTGGGAGCGAGGATGAGGGAGCGGGGGCGGCGCGCGACGCGGCGGCGCGGCTCCGCGATCAGGCGGGACACCAGCGGCAGCAGGAAGGCGTAGGTCTTGCCCGAGCCGGTGCGGCCCCGGCCCAGCACGTCGCGCCCGGACAGGGAGTCCGGCAGCGTCGCGGCCTGGATCGGGGTGGGCTCGACGATCCCGCGCGGCGCGAGGGCGCCGATCAGGACGGAGGGCACGCCGAGGCGTGCGAAATCAGGGGTGGTCACGAAAGGTGATCCGTTCTCTGTGCTGCAGTCCTGCCCGGGGCGTCGGAGGGCGACGTCGCACAGGGCGGCTCTCCTACGCCGACGCTGTCACCGGGGC
>JAAZLF010000593.1 GCA_012799425.1 Actinomycetales bacterium
GGAGCCGGTGACGGCCTGCGATCTGCGGCCGACGGGGCGGGGCTGGTGGGAGGGCACCTTCGAGGTCCCCGCCGACTGGCGTGCGAGCTACGGTTTCGCGATCCATCGCGGCGAGGGCGATCCGCCCTGGTGGAGCACGGGCTTGAAGGCCCCCGGCGCGGAGGTGGTGCACGACCCCGGGAACCCGCGTGGCCACGCCGCCGCCCGCGGCGGGGCGAGGCGCTCGCTGCTGAGCATCCCGGACGATGCCCCTTTCACCCTCGATGCCGCGATGGCGGAGGCCGCAGAGCCTGTGCTGCCTGAGCTGCCGGCACGCCCCGGGGAACCCCGCACCCGGTGGTGGGCTCCCCTGCCGGCCGAGGCGGGCGGGACGGGGCTCGAACCCGCCCAGGGGCTGCCGCTGCTGATCGTGACGGATGGCGCGCAGCACGTCGAGCAGCTGCGCACCCCGGCGCTGCTCGCCCGCGCTGTCGCGGCCGGGGCGCTGCCTCCGCTGGTCGCGGTGTTCGTCGACTCGACCGCGCAGCGCGCAGAGGTGCTCGGCGTGCCGGGCGGGCAGGCCCGGTGGATCGCCGAGCAGCTGGTGCCGCGCCTGCGCGCCGAGGGGCTGAGCGACGGTGCACAGCACGTGCGGGTCACGGCGGAGGCGGCGCGCACCGTGGTGACGGGGTCGAGCTTCGGGGGTCTCACCGCGCTGTTCGCGGTGGCGCGTGCCCCGCAGCACCTGGGGGCCGCGATCGCGCAGTCGGTCTCGCTATGGCGCTACCGCGAGGGCACGCTGGTGGAGCCGCTGGTGCGGGCGGCACGGGCGCACCCTCTGCGGCTGCGGCTGCATGCCGGGCGCTTCGAGGGGAGCATGCCGGTGCGGGCACGGGAGCTGCGCGACGCCCTTGCCGCGCAGCAGCTCGACGGGCTCGAGGTCAGCCTCGCGGTGCACAGCGGCGGGCACGACTGGGCCTGGTGGCAGCCGACGATGCTGCAGGAGCTGGCCGCACTGCTGCGCTGAGGCGCCGCCGGATCCCGATACGCTCTTCAGGTGCCCTCGACCTCTTCGCTCCCGCCGGCCTCGCTGGCCTGGCGGGCCCTGGCGGTGCTCGCCTGCGTGGGGGTGCTGCTGCTGGGCGGCCTGACGCGGTCCAACGACCTGTTCCCCTTCGGGGTGCTGGATCAGTTCTCCACGGGCACCGATCCGAACGGCGAGGTGGTCAACACCTGCCTGCAGGGCGTGCGTGAGGACGGCGAGCCCTTCGACATCCGCTTCGGTCAGCGGAGCGTCGGCATCGAGCGGGCCGACGTGGAGAACAACCTGCGCAGCATCGAGGCGGATCCGCAGCTGCTGGCCCCGCTGGCCGCCGCGTACGACAGGCGCCACAGCGAGGAGCCGCCGCTGGCGGCGCTGGTGCTGTGCCAGCGGATCACCTCGCTGAAGGACGGCACCGCCCATGGGGAGGACGAGTTCGTGGAGATCGTGCGGTGGGAGGCGCCGTGAGGGGGTTCCTGTTCCCGGCGCTGCCGCTGGCGCGGATCCGCACCCTGCGGGTGATCGTCTACGCCTTCGTGATGCTGGATGTGCTGACGTTCTCGAACGATGTCCTCTCCCATGCGGGCAATTCGGGCTTCTACACGCCGCTCGTGCTGGCGCGGCTGCTGCAGCTGCCGCCGGTGACCGCCCCCGTGGCGTGGACGCTGCTGGTGGTGATCCTGGCCGGATGCGCGGCCGGCATCGTGGGATGGCGGCCGCGGCTGTCCGGCACGCTGGTCGCGATCGCGTTCTGGCTGTGGATGATCTACAGCAACTCCTACGGCTACATCGCCCACGACCACCTGGCGCTGATGGTCGCCACCGCCGTGCTTCCCACCGTCGCCGGCGCCTCGCGGCACCCGCTCGAGGGCGCGCTGGAGGCGCCCGCTCGCAGCGAGGCCGCGGGCTGGGCGCTGCGGGCGATCCAGATCGCGGTCGTGTGCACCTACTTCTTCTCCGTGATCCCGAAGATCCTCTACTCGGGATCGCTCGCGAGCTGGGGCAACAGCGCGATCCTCACCTGGGCCTCGATCCGCCGCGGCAGCCCGCTGGCGCATCTGCTGGTGGAGCACACCCCGTGGGTGTTCGTGCCGGCGCAGTGGGCCGGGCTCGCGCTCGAGGCCCTCTCCCCCGTGGTGCTGTTCCTGCGCGGGCGGGCCCTGCATCTCGTCGTCGTGCTGTATCTGGGCTTCCACCTGTCGACCCTGGTGCTGCTGGGGATCCACTTCCTGCCCACAGTGATCTGCTGGGCGGCGTTCCTACCGCTGGAGAAGGTGCACAAGCCGCGGTGGGCGGGCAGGTTCAGGAGCGGAGAGCTCCGCGCGCGCCGCGGGGCGTGACCGGCTCAGCCGATGGGCCGCCTCCCCGGCTCACGCGCAGCTGTTCGCCCGCGCCTCCTCGCGCATCCTCCCGAGCGCGGGGCTACAGCGCGCCCTTGCCGAGCTTCTCCCGGGCGCGGTCCGCGAAGCTCACGCCCATCGCGGCCAGGGTCAGGGCCATGATGATGGCGATCGCGATGATGAACGCCTCGAACCAGGCGTGGCCGCCCTCGGTGAGGGAGAAGATGATCCCGGGGATCATCGCGGTGCCGATCGCGGCGCCGGTGCGCTGGCCCAGCTGCAGGATCCCGCCGGCGACGCCGCCGAAGCGGGGATCCACGGAGTTCAGGGTGAGGGTCTGGTTCGGGGAGATGGTCATGCCCTGGCTGAGGCCCATCAGCATCAGCGGCGCGGCCAACCACCAGAACGGGATCATGCCGTTCTCCACGAAGCCGGCCAGGATCCCGGTGCCGAGGAGGCCCAGGAAGGCGACGCCGAAGCCGACGATCACCATGCGCCGCCCCAGCGTGAGCACGTAGCGGCCGGCGATCTGCGAGGAGAACGCGGCGGCGATCGAGGAGGGCAGGCCCATCAGGGAGGCCTCGAAGGCGGTGTGCCCGAGGTGCATCTGCAGGTAGAGCGGCACGATGATCCACACGCTGGTGGCACCGAGGAAGTACACCGAGACGATGAGGATGCCGTTGCGGAAGGCTTTGTTCGCGAAGATCGCGGTGTCCACCATCGGCGGGCGGCCTGCTCGTTTGTACCGCTGCTCCCACGCCCACCACAGGCCCAGCACGGCGATGCCGGCGGGGAAGGACAGCCACACCAGGGCGCTGGTGCCGCGCTCGAGGAAGGGCAGCATCACGCCCAGGATCGCGATGCACAGCAGGAGGCTGCCGATCGGGTCGAGGTCCGGTCTGGCCTTGCCGCGCGCCTTGTCATCGGGGATTAACTTGAACGCGCCGGCGATGGCGATCACGCCGATCGGGACGTTCATCAGGAACATCCAGCGCCAGCCCTGGTCGGGGCCGAGGATCTGGATCAGCAGGCC
>JAAZLF010000594.1 GCA_012799425.1 Actinomycetales bacterium
GGCGGCCTGGGCGATCCGGGCCGTGACCTGCTCGGGCGACGTGGAGCCGGTGCCGGCGAACCATACCCAGCGCCCGTCGATCGAGCGGGGCGGCGGGTCCTGCAGCGGGGCCAGCAGCGCGTTGTGGCGGCGGGCCTCCTTCGGGGAGGGGCCCACGAAGTGGATGCCCTGCCGGGTCCAGGCGGAGCGGCGCACCGTGGACTGGGGGAAGCCGCCGATGCCGGTCTCGGCCGCGTAGCGGCGTGCCCCGGTGACGGGCACCAGGCTGCCGGGCACGATCTGCTCGTACCGGATCACGGAGGGTCGCAGGCCGGGGGCGACGGAGCCGAGCACCAGGCCGCGCTCGCACACGATCAGCCGTTCCCCGCTCACGTACAGCAGCACCAGCGCGAACAGCACCGCGAACACCACCGCCGGGGCGAGGGTGAGCACCAGGCTCTCGGCGGAGTTCAACAGGGTCAGGCCGCTGAACAGCAGCCACACTGCCACGAAGCCGGCGACCACGAACGGTCCCGGCCGGTCGGCGTGGACGGCCAGGACCTCTCCGACCTCGTCGCGGTGGCGACGGGCGGCGGAGCGCGCGCTCATTTCTGGGCGTCCGCGTCGCCGGGACGGGTGCCGGCGACGAGGCCCTCGACCAGGGCGGTGAAGGTGGCGGAGGAGATCACCCCGACACGCTGGAGAGCGGCCTCGCCCTCCCCGTCGGTCTCCATCAGCTCGAGGGCGTCGGGGGTGGAGAAGAGGGTGAAGGAGGTGGGCCCGGCGGCGTCCTGGCGGTCCAGCACCAGCACGGTGGTCACGGCGCGGGCCTCGGCGAGACGCTTCGCGGCAGCGCTGGTGGAGAAGGCCGCGACGGGCATCTCGTCGACATCGCCGTCGGCCTCGCCCGCGCCGGAGACGGGGTCGATGAAGGCCCGCAGCTGCTCGGGCAGGGTCTCGCCCTCGAGCAGGAAGAACAGGTGGAAGCCGGTCGCGTCGAAGGCCTCCCAGAGCCCGAGCTCGCCGCCGACCTGGTCGAACAGGGCGGAGACGCGGCTGGAGAAGTCGTTGCGGAAGGTCTCGGCGTCCGGTCCGATCCAGTCCACGGAGCCGATCTGTGCGGCGAGACCGGAACGCAGTTCGAGCAGTCGCCCGGAGCCTGTCTGCACCCGTTGCGCGTAGTCCCGCAGCGCGACGGTGTCCGCCCCGAAGAAGCCGTTCATGTCTGTCCCGTTCCCGTCGTCCCCCATGCTGCGGACCGGCCCCTGCCCCGTCGGCCCCGCTCTGACGGCTCAGAGTAGTCAGCGGCCGCGCTCAGCACGATGGGGGCTACTCCCCGTGGGGGCGCGGTACAGGAAGAGGTCGGTGCGGTAGGGGACGCCGATCACGTCCCCGGGTGCGTGTCCGAGGTGCTCGTGCAGGTACCAGTCGAGGTTGGCGAGCACCTTCGCGCGGCGCTCCTCGGAGGCGGTGATGACGTAGCTGCGGGTGCGGGCGAGGTCGATGACGTCGCCGGTGGGCATCGGGTCCTCCCACTCGTGCACGCTGCGCCGGGCCAGTTCCAGCCCCTCCCCGACCTCTGGCAGGAAGTTCTCGCGGTGGATGTCCCCGGCGTGCATGATCCTCGAGAGCCGGTGCACCCAGGGGATCGTCACGTCGAGCATGTTCCACACCAGGGCGAGCACCCCGCCGGGGGCCAGCAGCCTGATGACCTCCGCAGAAGCGGCGTCGGCATCGAACCAGTGCCAGGCCTGCGCCACGGTGACCAGCTCCGCGGAGCCCGTCGTCAGCCCGGTGTCCTCGGCGGGCGCGAGATACGTGGTCAGCGAGCTCACCGGCAGCCGGGGCGCCGCCCTGCCTGCCTGCCCGCCGCGCAGGGCGGTCTCGAGCATCGCGGCGCTGGTGTCCACGGCGGTGACCTCGAGGCCGTGCGCGGCGAGGGCCCAGGAGAGCTTGCCGGTGCCGGCACCGAGGTCGATCGCCCGCCGCTCGCCTCCGCCCGCACGCTCGGGGGCCTGCGCGAGCATCGCCTCGAGCGCCGCGGCGGGATAGCCGGGACGGAGCCGGTCGTAGTCCTCGCCCTGTTCCTGGAACGCGGCGGCCAGTGCGTTCTTGCGCTCCGCGCTGCGGAAGCGGGGCGCCTCCCGCCCAGAGATCGGGGGGATGGGCGGATTCAGCGGATCGCTCACCCGGCTCACCGCTCGCTGCGGTGCGCGACCCAGGAGCGGTGCAGCCCGGCGTAGATGCCGCCCTCGAGCGCGACCAGCTCGGCGTGGGTGCCGTGCTCGACGAGGTCGCCCTGGTCGAGCACCATGATGCGGTCGGCGCGCTCGGCGGTGGAGAGCCGGTGGGCGATGGTGATGGTGGTGCGGCCGCGTGCCAGACCGTCGATCGCCTGCTGCAGGCGCACGTCGGCGGCGGGGTCGACGGCGCTGGTCGCCTCGTCGAGCACGATGATGTCCGGGTCGGCGAGGTAGGCGCGGGCGAGGGCCACCAGCTGCCGCTCCCCCGCGCTGAGCGATTCGCCGCGCTGGCCGACGGGGGTGTCGAGCCCCTCGGGCAGCTCCTCGGCCCAGCTCGCCAGGCCCAGCTCCTCGAGCGCGGTGCGCATCTCGGCCTCGGTGGCGTCGGGCTTGCCGTAGAGCAGGTTCCCGGCCACGGAGGTGTCGAAGAGGAAGCCTTCCTGCGGCACCATGATCACGCGGGCGCGCAGGGAGTTGTAGGGCACCAGGTGAAGGGGGATCCCGCCGATCAGGAGCTCGCCCGAGGCGGGGTCCATCATGCGGGTGAGCAGCTTGGCGAAGGTGGTCTTGCCGCTGCCGGTCTCGCCCACGATCGCGATGCGGGAGCGGGCGGGGATGTCCACGTCGATGCCGTGCAGCACCTCGGGGCCGGTGGGGTAGGCGAAGCGCAGCGCACGGATCTCGATGTCGAGCAGCCCCTGGGGCAGCGGCGTCGCTCCCCGGGCGGGCTCGCGGTGCGTGCCCGTGTGGGGGTCCATCGCACCGGCGGGGTCGGCGACGTCGGCCGGGGTGTCGAGCACGCCCAGCACACGCCGCCAGCCCGCGACGGCGTTCTGTGCCTCGGAGAGCATCTCGATGCCCATGCGCACCGGCTGGCTGAACAGGGAGACGAGGAAGACGAAGGCGACCACGCCGCCGGCGGTGAGGTCGGCGCCGGGCAGGTCGAGGCCGAGCGCGCCGGTGCCCAGCAGGATCCCGACCACGACCACCACGGCGGTGGCGAGGCCATCGGCAGTCTCCGAGAGGAAGAACGACGCCGACTGGGGCTTCAGCACGGCGAACTGCGCGTCGCGCACCTCGCCGATGCGGTCGACCTGGGTGCGGCGGGTGCGCTCCTCGGTGCCGTAGGCGCGCACGGTGGCGGAGCCGACGAGGGCCTCGGAGACGGCGCCGAGCATGCGGCCGACGTTCGCGCGAACCACCTGGTAGCGGGCGCGGATCCGCTTCTGCAGCGACCCCATGATCAGCAGGATCGGCAGATAGCAGATCCACACGGCCAGGGCGAGCGGCCAGGAGTAGAAGACCATCACGGCGGTGGCGAGGATGAGCTGGAAGCTCATCACCACCAGCATGATGCCGCCGAAGCTCATGAACTGGCTGACGGTGTCGACGTCGCTGGTCACGCGGGAGACGAGCGCGCCGCGCTGTTCGGTGCCCTGGGTGAGCAGGGAGAGGTCGTGGATGTGGCGGAAGGCGCGCTTGCGCAGGGTGGCCAGCGACGTCTCCGCGAGGCGGAACAGGCGCCGGTTCATCAGCACGTTGCAGGCCGCGGTGACCAGCAGCACCAGCGCTGCCAGACCCGCGGCGCCGGCGACGTAGGCGACATCCGGGATCTCGGGGGCGATGATCCCGCGGTCCAGGATGGACTGCACCGCGATCGGCACCACCACCTTGCCGGCGGTCGCGATCACGGCCAGCA
>JAAZLF010000595.1 GCA_012799425.1 Actinomycetales bacterium
AGACGATGTCCCCACCAGGCTATGCCGAGATGACTGGACGTGGGTGCGGCCGACCATCGCGCAGCGGCGCCGACCCGGCGGCGCTCGGGAGGTCGCCGCTCCTCCTAGAATGGTCCTCGGTGCCCGTGCTCCGGCATGCGCGCCCTCCTGTTCCCGGACGAAAGCGATACCCGTGTCCGAGTCATCCACGACTCCCGCCGCCCCGGCCATCGACGAGGCGACCATCGGCGCTGCCGTCGATGCCGCGCTCGCCGCGATCGCCGCGGCCGCCACCACCGCCGAGCTGAAGCAGGCCCGCATCGAGCACGTGGGCGATGCCAGCGTGCTCTCGGCCGCGAATCGTGCGATCAAGGACCTGCCGAAGGACCAGAAGGCCGCCGCCGGCAAGCTGGTGGGTCAGAGCAAGGGCCGGGTGCAGAAGGAGCTCGCGGCACGGCAGCAGGAGCTCGCCGCTGCGGAGGAGGAGGCCGCGCTCGCCGCGGAGACCGTCGACGTCACCCTCCCCACCGATTTGCGCCCGCGCGGCGCCTCGCACCCGCTGACGGTGCTGCAGGACCGCATCAACGACTTCTTCGTCGGGATCGGCTGGGAGATCGCCGAGGGACCGGAGATCGAGTCCGAGTGGCTGAACTTCGATGCGCTCAACGCCGATGCCGAGCATCCCTCCCGTTCGACGCAGGACACCCTGTACGTCGCGCCCGAGGGCTCCGGGATGCTGCTGCGCACCCAGACCTCGCCGGTGCAGATCCGTGCGATGCTCGAGCGCGGCGCTCCGCTGTACGTCGCCTGCCCCGGCACCGTCTACCGGGCCGACGAGATCGACGCGACCCACTCACCGATGTTCCACCAGGTCGAGGGCCTCGCGATCGACAAGGGCCTGACCATGGCGAACCTCGTGGGCACCCTCGACGCCTTCGCCGCACACATCTTCGGCGGCACGCCGATCACGCGCCTGCGCCCGAACCACTTCCCCTTCACCGAGCCCAGCGCCGAGATGGACTTCCGCTGCTTCCGCTGCGAGGCCCGCGAGGGCCTGGACCACGACGCTGACCCCAGCTGCCGGGTGTGCGGCGGCACCGGCTGGATCGAGATGGGCGGCTGCGGCATGGTCCATCCGAACGTGCTGCGCGCGGCCGGGGTGGACCCCGAGGAGTACCAGGGCTTCGCCTTCGGACTCGGAATCGAGCGCATCCTGATGCTCCGCAACGGGGTGGCGGACATGCGCGACATCGTGGAGGGCGACGTCCGCTTCTCCCAGCACTACGGTACGGAGATCTGAGATGCCCCGCATTCCCCTGACCTGGCTCGCCGAGCACACCGGCCTGCCCGCCGAGGCAACTGCCCTGCAGGTCGCCACGGATCTCTCTCGAGTCGGCCTCGAGGAGGAGGCGATCTTCGGCGCCCAGGTGAGCGGCCCGCTGGTCGTCGGCCGCGTGCTCGAGCTCGTCAAGGAGCCGCAGAAGAACGGCAAGACCATCAACTGGGTGCGCGTGGACGTCGGCCCCGAGCACAACGAGGACGCCGACGACCCCAAGGATCCTCAGCCTGGTGAGGAGCGTCCCAGCCGCGGCATCATCTGCGGCGCGCACAACTTCGTCGAGGGCGATCTAGTGATCGTCTCGCTGCCCGGCACCGTGCTGCCCGGCGACTTCGCGATCGCCGCGCGGAAGACCTACGGCCACACCTCCGACGGCATGATCTGCTCCGGCGACGAGCTGGGCCTGGGCGAGGACCCCACGGGAGAGGACGGCATCATCGTGCTGGGCCGCGGGCATGCCGAGGGCCTGACCGGGGAGCCCGGCGATGACGCGATCGCCCTGCTGGGCCTCGCCGACGAGGTCGTCGAGATCAATGTGACCCCGGACCGCGGCTACTGCTTCTCGATGCGCGGCGTGGCCCGGGAGTACTCCCACGCCACCGGGGCGTCCTACGCCGACCCGGTCGCCGCTGTCGAGATCCCGCAGGCCGTGGCCGGTGGCACCGCGGTGCGGCTGCGCGACGAGCCGCCCCTGGCCGGCGCCGATGGCTGCTCCCGCTTCGTGGCTCTCGAGGTCCACGGCGTGGATCCTTCGGCGCGGACCCCGCGCTGGATGGCGCGCCGTCTCACCCTGGCCGGCATGCGCCCGATCTCCCTGATCGTGGACGTCACCAACTACGTCATGCTCGACCTCGGCCAGCCGCTGCACGCCTACGACGCGGAGAAGGTGGTCGCCCCGATCGTGGTGCGCCGCGCCCGCGCCGGCGAGAAGCTCACCACGCTCGACGACGTCACCCGCACGCTCGACTCCGAGGACCTGCTGATCACCGACAGCGACGGGGGCGAGGGCGCACGCATCCTCGGCCTCGCCGGGGTGATGGGCGGCGAGTCCACCGAGGTCTCGAGCACCACCACGGACATCGTGCTCGAGGCGGCGACGTTCCACCCGATCTCGGTGGCGCGCACCGCGCGCCGCCACCGCCTGCCCTCCGAGGCCTCCAAGCGCTTCGAACGCGGAGTGGACCCGCAGCTGCCGCTCGCGGCCGCGTACCGTGCGGCCCAGCTGATCGTCGAGCACGGCGGCGGAGAGATCGCGGCCGCCGTCACCGACGAGGGCGCTGTCGAGGCACCGGTCGCCGCGATCCCGCTCCCGCTCGCGGATGCCGAGCGGGTGGTCGGCATCCCCTACACACCCGAGCAGGTGCGCGGCAGCCTCGAGAAGATCGGCTGCGAGGTCCAGGACGGGCCCGAGGGCACGCTGCTGGTCTCCCCGCCGTCCTGGCGCCCGGATCTCACCATCCGCGAGGATCTGATCGAGGAGATCGCCCGCCTGGTCGGCTACGAGACGATCCCGTCGGTTCTGCCCACCGCCCCCGGCGGCCGCGGCCTCACCCGCGCCCAGCGCGCCCGTCGCGCCGCGAACCGGGCGCTGGCCGAGGCGGGCCTGGTCGAGGTCACCTCGTATCCCTTCGTGGGAGAAGGCATCTTCGACGCCCTGCGCTACGAGGCGGATGATCCGCGCCGCGGCGCGGTGCGGCTGCTGAACCCGCTGACCGACGTCGAGCCGCTCATGCGCAGCTCTCTGCTGCAGACCCTGCTCCCCGTCGCGCGGCGGAACCTGGGCCGCGGAGAGGAGGCGGTGGCGATCTTCCAGGTCGGCACCACCTCGCTCTCGCGAGGCGAGGGGCCCCGTGCCCCGGTGCCCGCCGCGGCGCAGCGCCCCGCCGACGCCGAGCTCGACGAGATCCTCGCGGCACTTCCTGCCCAGACCCGCAGCCTCGCCGCAGTGCTGGGAGGGGCCTCGGGTCCGGACTCCTGGCAGGGAGAGGTCGCGCCCTGGGGGTGGGCCGACGCCTTCGACCTGGCACGCCGGGCGGCTGCTGCCGTGGGTGCTCAGCTCGAGGTGCGCCAGGTCGAGCATGCGCCCTTCCATCCCGGCCGTGCCGGTGAGCTGCGAGTCCTCACGGCCGACGGGCGCAGCACGGTCATCGGTCACGCCGGTGAGCTGCACCCCGCCGTGGTCAAGGAGTTCGACCTGCCGGTGCGCACCAGCGCTCTCGAGCTCGACCTCGAGGCGCTGATCGCCGCGGCGCCGGCCGTCGTCCCTGCCGCTCCCGTGCCGACCTACCCGGTCGCCAAGGAGGACTTCGCCTTCGTGGTCGACCAGGACGTGCCGTCCTCCGCAGTGGAGGCCGCGATCGTGGTGGGCATCGGCGATCTCGCAGAGCAGGTCCACCTCTTCGACGTCTTCACCGGAGAGCAGATCGGTGAGGGCAAGAAGTCGCTCGCCTTCGCGGTGCGGCTGCGCTCGGTCGAGGGAACCCTGACCGCGGAGCAGATCGGCGAGGCGCGCCGGCGCTGCATCGCCGCGGTCGACACCGCCGTGGGAGGCGTGCTGCGCGCCTGAGCGACGGGCTGGACCGGCCCGCCCGTGATCCTCGTCCCGACTTCGCGCGGGGGTGTCCGTGGTCGGGAGCACGAGAGGGGTGCAGCGAACGGCTGCACCCCTCTCGCACTCCCACGCCCCCTCACCGCGGACGGGGGCGGGACGCTCACATCGTGACCGGGCTGGCTGTTCATACAGAGCGCTGTATATACTTCCGTCATGTCTTCTTCGCATGATCTCGGCGCCCCTGCCTCGCATCCCGCCGCGCCGCGTCCTCGCATCGCCGTCGTCGGCGCCTCCGGGTATGCCGGGGGAGAGACGCTGCGCCTGCTCGCGGATCATCCGGGCGTCGAGGTCGTGACCGTGGCGGCGCACTCGAGCGCCGGGAAGCACCTCAGCGAGGTCGCCCCCCATATCGACCTCGGCCACGATCCGGTCCTGCAGGAGACGAGTGTGGAGACCCTGCGCGGGCACGACGTGGTCGTCCTGGCCCTGCCCCATGGGCAGTCCGGACAGATCTCCGCCGCCCTGCGCGACGAGGACCCGGACGTCCTGGTCCTCGACCTCGGTGCCGACCACCGGCTCGAGAGCGCTGAGGACTGGCAGGAGTACTACGGCAGCGAGCACTCCGGCACCTGGACCTACGGCATGCCCGAGCTCCCGCTGGCCGATGGCACCCGCCAGCGCGACCTGCTCACCAGCGCGCGGGAGATCGCGGTGCCCGGCTGCAACGCCACCGCCGTCACCCTCGCGCTCGCGCCGCTGCTGCGCGCCGGGCTGCTGGACGCCGCGCGTCTGAGCACCGTGCTGCCCGTGGGCTACTCCGGCGCCGGCCGGGCCGCCAAGCAGCACCTGATGTTCGCCGAAGCCTCCGGCACGGCCGCGCCGTACGCCGTGGGCGGCACCCATCGCCACGTCCCCGAGGTGCTGCAGAACCTGCGCCGCGCCACCGGCCAGGACGGGCAGCGACTCGGCTTCACGCCGGTGCTGGTGCCGATGAGCCGAGGGATCCTCGCAGTCTCCACGGCCCCCGTGGCCGAGGGCACCACCACCGCGGACCTGCTTGCCGCGCTGCAGTCCGACTACGCCGACGAGCACTTCATCACCGTCCTGCCCGAGGGACGCTTCCCCGCCACCGGCGAGGTGGCCGGTGCCAACACCCTCCGCATCGGGGCGGCGGTGGACCGCCGCAGCGGCCAGGCCACCGTGATCTCCGCGCTCGACAACCTGGTCAAGGGCACCGCCGGCGCCGCGATCCAGTCGATGAACCTGGCGCTCGGCATCTCCGAGGCCACAGGCCTCACCCGCACCGCGCTGGCCCCCTGACCTGCCCCGCACCGCCGCGTCCCACTCCTCCAGCCCCTCCAGGAGCACCCTGTGTCCATCACCCGCCCCCGCGGCTTCCGGGCCGTCGGCCTCGCCGCCGGCATCAAGTCCACCGGCAAGGACGATCTCGCCCTCATCGTCAACGACGGCCCCCGTGACACCGCCGCCGCCGTCTTCACCGCCAACCGTGTCCAGGCCGCTCCGGTGCTCTGGTCCCGCGAGGCGATAGCCGACGGTCGCGCGCTCGCGGTCGTCCTGAACTCCGGCGGCGCCAACGCCTGCACCGGCCCCGAGGGCTTCGCCGACACCCACCGCACCGCCGAGCATCTCGCCGCGGAGCTCCGCATCTCCGCGCAGGACGTGCTCGTCTGCTCAACCGGACTGATCGGGCAGCGCCTGCCGATGGAGCCGCTCCTGGCAGGGGTCACCACTGCCGCGCGGCAGCTGAGCGAGGGGCCCGAGGCCGACTCCGCCGCCGCCGGGGCGATCATGACCACCGACACGGTGCCCAAGACCGCTGAGGTCGTCACCGGGTCCGGTGTCGTCGTCGGCGGTATCGCCAAGGGGGCGGGCATGCTCGCGCCACAGCTCGCGACCATGCTCGTGGTGCTCACCACCGATGCGGACGTCGACGCCGAGACGGCCGATGCGGCGCTGCGCGGTGCGACCCGCACCACCTTCGACCGCGTCGACTCCGATGCCTGCATGTCCACCAACGACACCGTGATCCTGCTGGCCTCCGGCGCGAGCGGCATCGCCCCCGAGCTCGAGGAGCTCACCGAGGCCGTCCGCGCCGTGAGCGCCGACCTGGCCCGCCAGCTGGTCGCCGACGCCGAGGGCGCGAGCCACGACGTCCACGTGGTCGTGCGCTCCGCCACCACCGAGGACGCCGCCCTCGCGGTGGCCCGGGAGATCGCCCGCTCCAGCCTCGTCAAGGCAGCGATCTTCGGCAACGACCCCAACTGGGGGCGCATCGTCTCCGCCGCCGGGTGCGTGCCCGAGTCCGTCGCCCCCTTCGACGTCGCGGACCTCTCGGTCACCGTCAACGGCATCGAGGTGTGCCGCGCCGGCGGTGCCCACCGCGACCGCTCCGAGGTGGACATGACCCCGCGCGAGACCCTCATCGAGGTGGACCTCGGCGCCGGCGATGCCTCCGGCGACATCTGGACCAACGACCTCACCCACGATTACGTCGAAGAGAACAGCGCCTACTCCTCATGAGCACCCCACCCCATAGCGGCGCCTCCGCCGCATCGGCCGACGACGGCCCGCTCGTCGGCAAGAACCCCCTCGCCCAGCTCGACGCCGCCCGCACCGAGGCGCGGGAGAAGTCCGAGGTGCTCATCGAGGCGATGCCCTGGATGCAGCGCTTCCGCGGCAGGATCGTGGTGGTCAAGTACGGCGGCAACGCGATGGTCGACGACGAGCTGCGCCGCGGATTCGCCGCGGACATCGTCTTCATGCGCCTGGCGGGCATCCACGTGGTCGTCGTCCACGGCGGTGGTCCCCAGATCAACGCCATGCTCGAGCGCGTGGGCAAGGAGTCCATCTTCCGCGGCGGGCTGCGCGTCACCGACGCGGAGACGATGGACATCGTGCGCATGGTGCTGGTGGGCCAGGTGGGCCGTGAGCTGGTGGGCCTGATCAACCACCACGGCCCCTTCGCGATCGGGATGTCGGGGGAGGACGGCCGCCTGTTCAGCGCCACCCGCCGCGGCACCGTGGTGGACGCCGAGGAGGTGGACCTCGGCCACGTCGGCGCGGTCGAGGGCGTCAACATCGCAGGCATCAGCGACCTGCTCGAGGCCGGACGGATCCCGGTGATCTCCTCGATCGCCCCCGAGCTGGATGCCGACGGCACGCCCACCGGCGAGGTGCTGAACATCAACGCCGACCTCGCCGCCGCTGCACTGGCCGAAGGGCTCGACGCCGAGAAGCTGGTGATGCTCACCGACGTCGAGGGCCTCTATCGCGACTGGCCCGACCGCGCCTCGCTGATCCCCGAGATCTCCGCCTCGGAGCTGCGCCGGATGCTGCCCGGCCTCACCGCCGGGATGATCCCGAAGGCCGAGGCGCTGCTGGGCGCCGTCGACGCCGGGGTGCGCACGGCGGCGATGATCGACGGCCGCATCGAGCATGCGGTCCTGCTGGAAGTGTTCACGACCAAGGGCGTGGGCACCATGGTGAGGAGGGACGACTATGTCTGATCAGGAACGCACCGACGAGCTCGCGAACCGCTACGGCGAGGCGCTGCTGCCCGTGTTCGGCACTCCGCAGAGGGTCCTCGCCCGCGGCGAGGGCGTGCACGTATGGGACACCGATGGCAAGCAGTACCTGGACCTGCTCGCAGGCATCGCCGTGAACGCGCTCGGCCACGCCCATCCCGCGCTGCTCTCCGCGATCTCCAAGCAGGCGGAGACCCTCGGGCACGTCTCGAACTTCTTCGCCTCCGCTCCGCAGATCGAGCTCGCCGAGAAGCTCCTCGAGCTCTCCGCCGCTCCCGCCGGCTCCGGGGTGTTCTTCGCGAACTCCGGCACCGAGGCGAACGAGGCCGCGTTCAAGATCGCCCGCCGCACCGGGCGCCCCCGCATCCTGTCCCTGACGGACTCCTTCCACGGCCGCACCATGGGTGCGCTCGCACTCACCTCGAAGGAGGCGTACCGGACCCCGTTCGAGCCGTTGCCCGGCGGTGTCGAGTTCGTCGAGGCCGGCGACGAACAGGCCCTCGCCGAGGCTCTCGCACTGGGGGACGTCGCCGCAGTGTTCGCCGAGCCCATCCAGGGCGAGGCCGGTGTGCGCGCGCTCAGCCACGACTACCTGCGGGCGCTGCGCCGCCTCACCCGCGAGCACGGCGCCCTGCTGATCCTCGACGAGGTGCAGACCGGCATCGGCCGCACCGGGCACTGGTTCGCCCACCAGGCGGTCCCGGACCTCCAGCCCGACGTCATGACCCTCGCCAAGGGCCTCGGCGGCGGCTTCCCGATCGGTGCCGTGGTCAGCTTCGGCACCGAGGTGCACGATCTGCTGAAGCCGGGTCAGCACGGCACCACCTTCGGCGGAAACCCGGTCGCCGCCGCGGCCGGCCTCGCCGTGATCGGCACGATCCTCGAGGACGGCCTGCTCACCCACGTCCACGACGTGGGTGAGGAGCTCACCCGTGAGCTGCTCGCGCTCGGGCATCCGCTGATCCAGGAGGTCCGGGGCTCCGGTCTGCTGCTCGGCATCGGGCTGAACGCCCCGATCGCACCGCAGCTCGCCGCCGCGGCGCTCGAGGCCGGGTTCATCGTCAACGCCCCGAACCCCTCCACGCTGCGACTGGCACCGCCGCTGGTGATCACCGCGGCGCAGCTGGCCGCCTTCACCGCTGCACTGCCCGCACTGCTCGAGGCCGCCGCGCCCGAAGGAGAGAACTGATATGCCCCGCCACTTCCTGCGCGATGACGACCTGAGCCCGGCCGAGCAGAAGGAGGTCCTCGCCCTCGCCCTCGCGCTCGCCGAGGACCGCTTCGCCGCCCGGCCGCTCGAGGGCCCGCGCACCGTCGCGATCATGTTCGACAAGTCGTCGACCCGCACCCGCGTCTCCTTCGCCACGGGCGTGGCCGAGCTCGGCGGCAGCCCGCTGGTGCTCGAGGCGGCCTCGAGCCAGCTGGGCCGCGGCGAGTCCATCGCGGACACCACCGAGGTGCTCACCCGCATGGTCTCGGCGATCGTGTGGCGCACTTTCGGACAGGAGCGGATCCAGGAGATGGCCGAGCACTCGACCGTCCCCGTGGTCAACGCCCTGACCGACGAGTTCCATCCCTGCCAGATCCTCGCCGATCTGCAGACCATCGCCCAGCACACCGGCGGCCTGGCCGAGGGGGACGCGGCCCTGGCCGGTCGCTCGCTGGCCTACCTCGGCGATGGCGCCAACAACATGGCCCACTCGTACCTGCTCGGCGGCGTCACCGCCGGGATGGACGTGCGCATCGCCTCGCCCGCCTCCCACCGTCCCGCCCCGCAGATCGTCGCCGACGCCCGCGCGATCGCCGAGCGCACCGGCGGCTCGGTCACCCTCACCGACGACCCCCGCGCCGCAGCGACCGGGGCGAGTGCCGTCATCACCGACACCTGGGTGTCCATGGGCCAGGAGGGCGAGGACGGCCGCGGCGAGGCGACCTTCGCCCCCTACCAGGTCACCGAGGAGCTGATGGAGCTCTCCGGCGGCATCTTCCTGCACTGCCTGCCCGCCTATCGTGGCAAGGAGGTCACCGCCGAGGTCATCGACGGCCCCGCCTCCGTGGTCTGGGACGAGGCGGAGAACCGTCTGCATGCCCAGAAGGCCCTGCTCGCCTGGCTGCTCGAGCATCCCGACGACGAGACCGCAGGGCACGCTCTGCCGGCGGGAGCACGACGATGACCGACTCACGCCGCGCCCTCGCCCAGACCAAGACCTCTCGTCAGCAGCGGATTGTCCAGATCCTCACCCGTCAGGAGGTGTCCTCCCAGTCGCAGCTCGCGCAGCTGCTGACCGCCGAGGGCATCGAGGTCACCCAGGCCACCCTGTCCCGGGATCTGGTGGAGCTGCAGGCGGAGAAGATCCGCGGCTCGGCCGGCAGCCTCGTCTACCGCCTGCCCCCGGAGGGCGGCTCCGTCCGTCCGGCGACCACGCCGGAGAACGAGCTGCTGGAGGCGCGGCTGCCCCGCCTCGCCGAGGGGCTGCTGGTCTCCGCGGAGGCCAGCGGCAACCTGGTGGTGGTGCGCACCCCGCCCGGAGGTGCGCAGTATCTCGCCTCCGCCATGGACAGGTCGGTGATGCCGGATGTCCTCGGTACGATCGCAGGCGATGACACCGTGCTGCTGGTGTCGCGAGATCCGGCAGGCGGCGATCGCCTGGCCGAACGCCTGCTCGATCTCGCCGAGGGTCGACGAGAAGCGACCGATCCGACGCTTCCCGACGCTCCCCGCAGCGCCTGACCCCTGACCGCATGACCCCGGGCACCGGCGCCGCCGTGCCCACCTGATCACCCCGTGAACCACGACTAGGAGCATCTCCCGTGACCGAACGCATCGTCCTCGCCTACTCCGGCGGCCTCGACACCTCCGTCGCCATCGGCTGGATCCACGACGCCACCGGCGCCGACGTCATCGCCTGAGCGGTGGACGTCGGCCAGGGCGGCGAGGATCTCGAAGTCATCCGCCAGCGAGC
>JAAZLF010000596.1 GCA_012799425.1 Actinomycetales bacterium
CCGTCCTCGAAGCGGCGCGTGGCGGGCTTGCCCACGTCGTGCATCAGAGCCGCCAGGCGCAGCACCAGATCCGGCCCCTCGCAGGGCCCGCCGGAGCCGGCCGGGCTCTCGAGGTCGATCGCCTGGTCCAGCACCGTGAGCGAGTGCTCGTAGACGTCCTTGTGATGGTGGTGCTCGTCGAGCTCCAGCTGCAGTGCGGGCAGCTCCGGCAGCACGTGCGCGGCCAGGCCCAGCTCGGTCATCAGCTCGAGACCGCCTCGGGGATGGGCGCCGAGCATGAGCTTCACGAGCTCCTCGCGCACCCGCTCGGCGGAGACGATGGTGATGCGCTCGGCCAGCTGCTCGATCGCGTCGGCCGTGGCGTCCTCGATCAGGAAGCCCAGCTGTGCGACGAAGCGCACCGCGCGCATCATCCGCAACGGGTCGTCGCTGAAGGACTGCGCGGGGGCGACGGGCGTGCGCAGCAGGGTGCGGGAGAGGTCCTCGAGACCGCCGAAGGGATCGACGAGCTCGAGCGAGGGCAGCCGCACCGCCATCGCGTTGACCGTGAAGTCGCGGCGCGACAGATCGCCCTCGAGGGTGTCGCCGTACTCGACCTGCGGCTTGCGGCTCGCCGGATCGTAGGACTCTGTGCGGTAGGTGGTGATCTCGACCTTCACCCCGTCGCGCACGCCGCCGAGCGTGCCGAAGTCACGGCCCATGTCCCAGATCGCGCCGCCCCGGGTCCAGGTGCGCAGAATCGCCTCGGTGTCGTCCGGCCGGGCGGAGGTGGTGAAGTCCAGGTCCGCGCTCGAACGGCCCAGCACCGCGTCCCGCACCGGGCCGCCCACCAGCGCGAGCTCGTGGCCGGCCGCCTCGAACAGCCGGCCCAGCTCATGGATCTCCTCCGGCAGGGCCCGGAACATGGAGGTCGCCCGGGTGCGGGCGGTGTCGAGGCGCGCAGCGTTCTCGTCGCGGGGATCGGTCACGGGAGGTCCTGTCCTGGGAGGTGTTCCGGTGCGGTGAGCACGATGTAGAGGTCTCGTGCCCCTGCAGCCCCTCTACGGTAGCGGCCGCTTACAGTGTCACCATGCCGTCCTTCCCGCCGTCCGTGCGCCCGGTGCTCGCGGCGCTGCTGACGGCACTGCTCCTCGTCTCATCAGTGCTGGTGAGCGGTTCGGCGACCCTTGTCGCACCTGCTCATGCCGCGCCCGCCGCCCCGGACGAGGACGCCCCGGTGAGCATGGACCTCGTCTCCCTCACGCCCACCGCCCTGGCCCCGGGCGGCACCGTCGAGGCGCGGCTGGAAGTGACCAACACCTCCTCGGAGCCGCTGCCGGCGCTCGCCCTCGAGCTGCGCACCCGCACCGCCCGGGTCACCGACCGCCACGATCTGGCGGACTGGCAGGCGCAGAACGCCCCCGATCTCGCCGGACCCGCGCTCGCGAGCTCGGACGAGCACGCGGAGCTCGCCCCCGGGGAGTCGACCGTGCTCACGGTCGAGATCGACGCGGAGGAGCTGGACTATTCGGAGGAGCCCTACTTCTGGGGCACCCGTCGGCTCTCCCTGACCGTCGTCGCCGACGAAGAGCCGCTGACGTCCCTGCGCACCTTCGTGGTGTGGCGCCCCGACGGAGCCCGTGACGCGATCACCCAGTCCGTGCTGCTGCCCCTCGCCTCCGAGGACGCCTCCACTGCGGCCAGCGACCCCGCAGGCCTCGAGGCATCCTTCGAGTCGGGCCGTCTCGCCTCGGTGCGCGAGCTCGCCCCGCGCGAGGATGTGGACTGGTGGCTGGACCCGGCGCTGCTGGACCCCCCGATGCTGCCGGTCGACGACGGCTCCGGGGATGGCGCGAGCGACGCCGGGGACGAGGAGAACCCCCTCGGTCCGGTGCGCCAGTACGAGCCCGCCCCCCTCTCCGCCGAGCTCGCCGACGCCCTCGGGCAGGCGGCGGAGGGCCGCACCGTGCTGTCCATGCCGTACGCCCAGGCCGACACGATCAGCCTCGGCCGGGCCGGTGCCGACCGCCTGGACGAGAAGGTGCGCGAGCGCGGCGACCAGGTATGGGACGAGCGGGAGATCGAACCGCGCGCGGACGCTCTGCGAGTCGACGGTGCCGACGCCGACGCCGCGGCCCTCGACTCCGTGCTCGAGACGGGCAGCTCCGCGGCGATCGTGCCATCCAGCTCGCTGCGCCCCGCGCCGGGGACCACCGTCACCCCGAGCTCCGTCGGGGTCTACGGATCCGGCGCGGCGGACGGCGCGCAGCTTCCGCTGCTGGCACCCGATCCCGAGCTCTCGGACGAGTTCTCCCTGCTCGACGGCGAGTCGGACACCGAGCAGACCCGCCAGCGCCTGCTCGCGGAGACGGCGACCATCGCCTCCGAGTACGCGACCGCTCCCCGCCACCTGCTGATCTCTCCCTCACCGGAGGCGACGCTGGACCCGGAGGCGGCCTCCGCTGTCCTCGACGCCATGGGCGAGGCGCCCTGGATCGAGCAGGGGCGCACCGACGCGCTGCTGGATGCGGCCCAGGAGCAGGAGTGGACCACGGATCCCCGCGGCGGGGACGAGCAGCTGTACGCCCTGGGAGAGGTCGCTCCCTCCCAGGTGGTCCCCAGCGCCCCGGGCGAGAACGGCCGCTGGGAGCATCAGGACGAGGCCGAGGCACCGCAGCTCCTCGCCCCCGAGGCGCTCACCGAACTCGACGCGGCCTGGGGGCAGGTCGACACGCTCGCCGCGGCGATGGATGACGACGCCCCGCTGGAAGCGCCCCGGCTCGAGATCCTCTCCGGCACGTCGATGCGCTGGCGGGACGATCCCGACATCCCCGCGGCGCGCGCGAGGAACGCCTCCGCGATCGCCGCCATGCTGCAGGACCGCATCGACGTGGTCCCCGCCTCCGGCTACAACGTCATCTCCGATGAGGTGGCCGTCCCGATCACCATCACCAACGACCTCGACACCCCCATCACCGTGCGCATCGAGGTCACCTCCGACCGGCCGCTGGTGCGGATCGCCGAACCGATGGTGGTGGAGGTCCCCGCCCGCGGTCAGATCGACGCCGCCGTGGACGTCGAGGCGATCGCCAACGGCACCGTCACCCTCACCACCGTCCTGTCCACGGAGGACGGCCGCCCGCTCACCGAGCCGATCGATGTCCCGCTCACGGTCAACCCGTCCTGGGAGAACTGGACCACGCTGCTGATCGTGATCGTGATGGGCCTGCTGGTGGTGGTGGGAGTGGCCCGGGCCCGACGCACCGGCTCCGCCACCCGGGCCCCCGCGGTCCGCGGCCCCGAGGATCCCGTCGAGCTGTCCCGCTCAGGACGCTCCACCCCTGACCCCGATGCCGCGCAGAGCCCCTGGGAGACGCATCCCCGGGCCGCGGACGACACGACCGAGACCGAGGAGGACCGCCGATGAGCACCGCACGCCGGGTCCACCACATCCCCCGTCATCGCCGCCAGGGCGTCCCCTCGAGCCGGTCGACCCTGCTGCGCGCCAGCGTGCTGATGGCCGCGGGCTCGATGATCTCGCGTCTGCTCGGCTTCGTGCGGAACTTCCTGTTCGGCGCGATCCTGGGCGGCTCGATGTCCGCCGCGGCCAACGCCTTCAGCGCGGCGAACACCCTGCCCAACACCATCTGGCTGCTGGTGGGCGGCGGCACCCTGAACGCCATCCTGGTGCCTGCGATCGTGCGCGCGATCAAGCGGCCCGACCGCGGCAGCGACTACCTCTCCCGCCTGATGACCCTCGTGGCCGCGGTGTCCCTCGGCGTCACCGCCGTCTGCCTGGTCGCCGTGCCGCTGCTGCTCACGCTCACCAGCGGCGTGCTGCCCCCTGCGACCTATGCGCTCGCGGTGCAGATCGGCTACTGGATGATGCCGCAGATCTTCTTCTCGGCGCTCTACGTCATGTGCGGGCAGCTGCTCAACGCCCACGAGTCCTTCGGCCCGTACCAGTGGGCGCCGGTGGTCAACAACCTCGTCGGCATCGTCGGCGCCGGCCTGTTCCTGGGCCTGTGGGGCACCGTCGGCGATCCGAGCCAGTGGACGATGACGATGGTCGTGGCGATGGCCGCGCTGAACGTGGGCGGCTCCGCGGCGCAGGTGCTGTTCCTGTTCTGGTACGTCAAGAAGCTCGACCTGAGGCTGCGCCCGAAGTGGGGGCTGCGGGGCCTGGGACTGGGCAAGCTCAGCAGGATCGGCCTGTGGTCGCTCGCCATGCTGGGCCTCGGCCAGCTCGGCATCTGGGCCTCCCGCTGGGCGACCGGCGGGGCGGTGCGACAGACCGAGCAGCTGCAGGGCCAGCCGGATCTCGCCGCGAAGTACCCGGCCCTGCTCACGATGGAGTGGGCCTACCTGGCGTTCATGATCCCGCAGGGCATCATCGCGGTCACCCTGGTGACCGCGGCGTTCCCCTCCATCTCGCGCAATGCGGCCGACGGCGACCACGCCGGTGCACTGGCCCGCTACGCCGAGACCAACCGGATGCTGGCGATCCCGATGATGCTGTGCACCGCGATGTTCATCGCGCTGTCCGGCCCGATCATGTGGGTGATCGGCGGCGGAACCGGTGAGATCGGGGCCCGCGCCAACGGCACGGTGCTGGTCGCCTACATGCTGGGGCTGGTGCCCTTCGCCTCGCTCTACCTCATCAAGCGCCTGTTCTACGCCTACGAGGACGCCCGCACCCCGTTCTTCGCGCAGATCCCGATCACCGCGATCACCGTGCTGTCGGTGCCGATCATCCTGACCAGCGTCGATCCGATGTACGCCGCGATGGCCGCGGCGGGCTCCACCAGCCTCGGCAACCTGGTCGCCTGGCTGCTGGGGATGTGGATGCTGCGCCGTCACGCGGCGCGGCACGAGACGACTGCGCCGAGTGCGGCCACCGGCGCGCTGATGTTCGCCAAGCTCGGCGGCGCCGCGCTCGTGAGCTGGGGCGTGGGCACCGCTCTGGTGGCGCTGGCAGGCGACCTGTTCTGGACCCATCGTCTGACGGCCGTGCTGCTCGGAACCGCTGTCGCCGTGGTGATGACCGCGGTGTTCAGCGCGGTCGCCTACCTGCTGCACGTGCCCGAGATGCGGCAGCTGCTCAGGACGGCGCAGCGGCAGCTTCGCCGCCTGACCCGGCGCGGGACGGCGGTCAGCTCGTAACATGGTCGATGCACGTGACGGGCGCACCCCCGCTGGACGAGGAGAAGGACGGTCCGTGGACACGAACTCAGAGCCGGACGCACTGCAGTCCCGGTGGACCCTGGAAGGGACGATCCCCCTGTCCGGCGTCGCCGAGGACGCCGTCTGGCGGCGCGCCCGTTCAGTGGCCACAGGACAGGACGTGGTCCTGTTCATCGTGAAGGGCGAAGCCGCTCCGGAGGCCGCCGATGCCGTGCGTCGCGCATACCTGGTCGAGGATCCCCACCTGCTGCCTGTCCAGGAGATCGTGGTGCTGGACGACCCGCGCGAGGACGAGTCGGGGCAGGGCCCCGGCACGGAGACCGAGGGGCCGACCACCGTGGTGGAGTATCCGCGCCCGCCCGCCCCGCCGCTCGCGGCGCTGCTGTCCCGCGGGCCGCTCCATCCGGAGACGGCGCGCGCGATCATCGGCGAAGCGGCGACGGGCCTCGAGGCGGCACGCCGGCGCGGGGTGCGCCACCAGCTGATCGATTCCAACCGTCTGTTCGTCGACACCCGCACCGGCACCGTGACGATCCTCGGCATCGGCGTCGAGGCCGCCGCCCACCCCGGGATGGACCGCTCCCGCGAGCTGGCCTCCTTCCAGGACACCGCCGCCCTGGTCGCGCTGCTGTACCGCGCTCTGACCGGGCGCAGCCCGCACCATGATGCGGGCGGGGACGTGCCTCGGCCCTCCACGGTCGTGGATACCGAGATCCCCGAGGACCTGGACCTGCTGTGCGATCTCGTGCTGAACGAGTCCGCGGACGACATCCCCGAGACCACCCGCGAGCTCATCGAGGTGCTCGAGCCGTGGCAGTCCATCCCCGTGACCCTCGAGGCGTACCCTCGCTCGGCGGATCCCTCCGTACCCGCACCGCAGGAGGAGCCTGCGCCCGCGCCGTCGGCCGCATCGGCTGAGGCAGATGCCGAGATCGAGGACGAGCTCGAAGGCACGGCCCTCATGGACGCCGTGCCCGAGGAACCCGCCGCGCGGACCCCCGCGCCGGGTGACCCCGCAGCACCCCAGCTGCCCGCCGCCGCAGGCGCCGCGAGCACCGTCGGCATCGCAGGAGCCGGCGTGGCCGCAGCAGGGGCCACGTCCGGCGAGCCGAGCCTCCAGGAGGGTTGCGAGGAGCCCGACGTACCCGGTGAACCCGGCGAACCCGGCGATCCCGACGATCCCGGCGAACCCCGCGACGCGTCGCCTGACGTTGCCGCGGAGGCCGCCGCCGACTCGGAGGACGAGGCGGCCGCCGCCGCACAGCGCGCCGCCGAGGAGAAGCGTCGCCGCACCGCCGGAGAGGCGAAAGCTCTGGTCACGGACCTGCATCTCGATGAGAAACGCTCCAGCAGCGCTTTCCCTGGGCATCTCGACGTCACCCTCCCCGTGAAGGAGGAGCCCGAAGCGGAGACAGACTCCCCGCCCGCCGATGCGATCCCGTCGCGCTCCTCGGGTGTGCACTGGCCGCTCGCCGAGGACGCCGAGCAGGGCGAACACACGGCCCTGTCTCCTACCCGGTCACCGGAAGGGTCGCAGGGCCGCCCGCAGCAGCCCTCGGACGGCACCCCGGAGCCCGCGACCGCCTCCACCCCGGGCCGCTCCGCCCCGACCCCCTCGCACCCCGTGGTGCACAGCGCAGGGAGCCAGTCGCCCAGTCCCGTCGCCGTCACCGGCAGGACCGTTCCGATCGCCCCGGTGCCTGAGGACGGACCGATCGTCGTGCACGGGCGGGGCCGCTCGATGATGGATGCACCTCAGCAGGAGGGCACCGGATCCTCCTCGCGCAGTTCGCTGCTGCGTGACGTGGTGGGAGTGGCCGTGGATGCGGACTCGCCGGAGACCTTCGCCATGGGGCCCCGGGATCGCGAGAAGCGGTCACTGCAATCGCAGTGGATCATCATCGGCGGCGCCATCGTCGTGATGGTCGCGCTGGTGATCGCGCTCACCTCGATCACGCGGGACCTCGGCGGGCTGCTGGAGGATCCTCTGGCCACGTCGGCGCCGCCCACCGCCGCCCCTACCGAGGAGGACACCGGCGAGGCCCCCGTCGAACCCACCGAGGAGGCGACGGAGGAGCCCGAGCTGCCCGCCGCCGAGCTCGATGGCGTGGAGCTGTTCGTCCAGGGCAGCGAGGACGAGCCGGACAACGCCGACCAGCAGGACCGGATGGCCGACGGCGATCCCGGAACGTTCTGGTCCACGAAGTTCTACGGCAGCCCCCAGTACGGGGGGCTGAAGGAGGGCGTGGGGGTGCGTCTGAACTTCGCCGAACCCTCGACCTTCTCCGCGGTCACCGTCACCACGGCCCGCAACAACGGCGGCACGATCGAGCTGCGCGCCCTCAACGACGACGGCTCCCTCGGTGACGTCCTGGCCAGCGGCCAGCTCGCCGGCGACGGCGACGTCCGCCTCGAGGCGCCCGAGCCGATCGAGGCCGAGAGCGTCGCGCTCTGGCTCCCCGAGCTCGCACCCGACAGCAAGGAGCAGGGCAAGTTCCGTGCCCGCATCGCGGAGATCCAGGTCGAATGAGCTCCGCGCCGCCACGACGCCCCTCCACCGGTGGGCACGAGCGCCGCGAGCGGCGCCGCGGAACGGTCCTCGGCATCCCTCTGCCGCTGCTCATCGTCGCCTTGGTGATCGCCGCACTGCTGGGCATCCAGCTCTCCGGTTCGCTCGAGCTGTCGACCGCGAGCCGCTCGCACGGGGCGTCGACATCCCTCGACTCGATCTCGGGCGGGAAGAATTCCACCGGCGTTCCCGTTATCACGGAGGCGACCCTCGGCACCGAGGTGCAGCGCCTCATCGACACCGGCACGATCCAACCGATGACCAGCTTCGACGCGGCGCAGTGCCTCAAGCAGCAGGGGATCGCGGAGTCGATCCTGATCATGGAGGAGGTCGCATGGGGAAGCGACGAGACACCGAGCTGGCTGCTCGTGCACGGTCCCATGGACCGCGAGACGCTGCGCGCCAACGGCGGCGTCGTCTCGGCCACAGTGGTGCTCCCCACCTGCGGCACCACCGGCCAGGACGCCTCACCGCAGGACGTCCGGCTCTGGTCCGGGGACGTGATGATCGGCTCCCTCTGACCCACCCCGCGACGCCTCCCCGGCGACGCACCCTGCGCGATACTCGATGGCGGTCCTCCCGCTGACCGCACCAGACCATTCCCACGGAAGGACACCCACCATGTCGCAGCCCATCCAGGCCCTCAACATCCTCGGCGGCCCCGCGCCCACCGCACAGACCGCACCGTCCGACGCCCCCGACATCCCGCAGGACGACACCGTCCACGAGGTCGTCATCGTCGGCTCCGGCCCCGCCGGGTACACCGCCGCGATCTACACCGCCCGCGCCGAGATGAAGCCCGTCGTGATCGCCGGCGCGCTGGATGCCGGCGGCGCCCTGATGACGACCACTGACGTCGAGAACTTCCCCGGCTTCCCAGAGGGCATCCAGGGCCCGGAGCTGATGACGAACCTGCAGGAGCAGGCGGAGCGGTTCGGTGCGGAGATCATCTACGACGATGCCGTGGAGCTCGAGCTCGAGGGCGACATCAAGACGGTCACCTTGGATGACGGCACCGTCTACCGCGCCAAGGCGCTCATCCTCAGCACCGGCTCCGCGTACCGCAAGCTCGGTGTCGACGGCGAGGCATCGCTGTCCGGCAAGGGAGTGAGCTGGTGCGCGACCTGCGACGGGTTCTTCTTCAAGGATCAGGAGATCGTGGTGGTCGGCGGCGGCGACAGCGCGGTCGAGGAGGCCACCTTCCTCACCCGCTTCGGCAAGTCGGTCACGCTCATCCATCGTCGCGACGAGCTGCGGGCATCGAAGATCATGGCGCGCCGCGCCGAAGCCGACCCCAAGCTGACCTTCGCCTGGAACAGCGAGGTGGTGAGCATCAACGGCACCGACAAGGTGGAGTCGGTGACCCTCCGCGACACTGTGACCGGGCAGGAGCGCGTGCTGGCGACCTCCGCGGTCTTCGAGGCGATCGGTCACCTGCCGCGCACCGATCTGGTGCAGGGGAAGCTCGAGCTCGACGACGAGGGCTACATCGTGTGCCAGGGCCGCACCACCCACACCTCCGTCCCGGGTGTCTTCGCCGCAGGCGACGTCGTCGACCATACCTACCGCCAGGCCATCACCGCCGCGGGGACCGGCTGCCAGGCCGCGCTGGACGCCGAGCGCTGGCTCGCGGACACAGCTGCCGACCTCCATGCCGAGAGGGCTGTGGCGGCCGCCGCGGGTCAGTGATCCCCGCGCCGCTGTCGGGGGATGCGCAGAGCACCGCACATGCGGTGGTGCTCGTCAGCGCGCAGTGGGCCGGGCCGTCTGGCCCGGCCCCGACGGTGCTGAGGGAGCTCAGCCGACGCTGGGGTGGCTCCGTGCACGTCCTCCTGCTCGAGGAGCCAGACGACGAGCTTCTCGACGCCTGGGCGGTCGACATGCTGCCCACCTGGCTTCGTTTCGCGCACGGAGGGCCCCTCGACGATGAGGCCGACCTGATCGTGTCCCGGTTGCAGGGCGCTTCTCCGGCCGGGGAGGCGGTCGTGCTGGACGGTCCGTGGAGGCTGGTCCACCGCCGCACAGGAGCTCTGCCCAAGCATGTGGTCGATGATGAGTTCGGGCCGCAGGCGTGAGCGCGCGGGCACCTTCGCGACCGGTCGCCTCTGACGCTGATGACCTGCTCTGATATGCCCCGATTACCATCGTCCACACGGTTGTCCACAACTGTTTCCACATCGGGGGACGGGTAGGTCCACAGGGTTATCCACAATCTGCTGTGGATAACCTCCGATGGTGAATCGGAGCGCCAGAGTCGCCAGGAACCCGCTCTGACCTGCAGCAATACTTGGCTACAGAAGCTGTCTTGCGGAGGCTTGCTCGCCGTGGTACGGCTCTTCCCCTGCTCGGAGCCCGGCTTTTGGACGGGTGTCCACTATAGTTGTCCACATAGTTGCGCACACTGTGCATAGAGCATGCTCGTAGCTCTCGTGATCCCTACCGAGGGCCCCGCGCTGCTTATCAGAACGACAAGATCACATGGAACATTGCCGTCCGGCCCGCGGCTCGCGTCCTTCTTCCTGAGTCTTGATCTTCCTGTGTCTCGATGGCTCTTGCCCGGGTTCATTGCCCTCGAAAG